>JAUVCY010000193.1 GCA_030595585.1 Thermoplasmatota archaeon | reverse complement strand
ACGCATTTGCAGTATATCTCCGGTTTCTTTCCACCATATTCCAGGATGATCCTCTCCATCACGGCGGATATCCCTGGCAGGAACTCCTTTGTATATTCATTGTAAACAAGATAGATGCGGCCCGGGACCCAATCATCCCTGTCCGCAGCTGCCCAGAACGTGTTGATGACCGCGAATGGGGAAGGCCCTATAGTGGTTATCCAGGATCTCATAAACTAACCCGCTCCACGATGAAGGTAACGGAAATTTGGCTAATTAAGGTATCGATATCCGATCCAACATGTGTGGGCTTTGGGTAAGATGGCACCAGTTCCTCGACCTGTTTGGTTCCATAATTGAAATGGGGTATCGATCAGATCCTAAAGTTTGTTCGGGAGATCACAGCCCCGGATCGAGGATCTTCATGATCATATCCCTGAACTCACTCGCCCATTCAAGCCTCTCCTGTGCCATCTCCATAGAGATATTCTCCCTCGAATCGTAAAGTGAAATATGTCTCTCCCTTCTCATTCTATCGATGGAAGATATGGATATCCCCAATTCCTCACGGTAATGTGTCCTCAGGTATTCAACGGTACAATAATGGCTTCTCTCCCTGATCCCGTCGGAGAACAGAAGGGCCCTGGCGTAATTCAGCATGGATGTATACAATTGTATCCCAACTTTGACAGATCGAATATGATCCCAGCCTGTCAACGTTGGGAGAGGCCTCACTTTGACACTAATCTGTATCCCAACTTTGACAGATCTAATCTGATCTGAGCCTCTCAATGTTGGGAGAAGCCTCACTTTGACGCTCATCTGTACCCATACGTCAAAGTTAGGCTGTACTCATATGTCAAAGTTAGGTTGTATTGTTCCCCAAACGTTCTTGCCATTACCGATGTTTTCCCTGCCTTCCTCCAGATCCTCCTCTGCCAAATGTATCGTTTGAAGGACGAGAGCTTTGTCCCTCCTTATCTTCTTCAATTGCCCTTTTCTAACGCACTCATCATTTATCAACTCCCACTTATGATATTAGTCAAGAAGAGTGGACCTTCGAAGAAGGGAGAGGAAAAATATTACCAAGAGTGATGGATCAATATCCATATCTCTTGTGAGCCTCATCGATGGGACGCAGCTCTGCCACTCTCACCTGTTTCTCATCTTCGAGTATGGAATAGAAAATGGTCCAGGTCCTGCCGATGTGCATTCGGTACCTGAGCTTTCCCCTGATGGGCAATCTCTCTTTGTCCCCCGTCCCCCTTCCCGGATAGGGGTTCTCCTTGAGCTTTTTAATGTTCTTTATTATGATCGAGGAGCTCTTGTCGTCCAGGCAGCCAAGGATCTCCTGAACCTCCTGCGTGATCAGGACCTTATAGCTCATCTATATCGACCAGATCCTTTTTATTCATGGCCTCGACCCTTTCCATCCTGTCCATCAGTTTTTTCCTGTTGTACAACTGGAGCATCTCGGCAAGGACATCATCATATGTCATTCCAGCCTCCTTGGCATTGCTCAGCTGCCTCCATATCGCCTCGGACACGGGAATTCGTTTATTCAGGGTCATAGTGTACAATTGGATTTACAATATTTTAAACTTGTGCATAATTGTAAACCACTGGCCTCCATATCCTTTCATCTTCATGAATATTTATTAATATCCTCACGTTATAAACGTTAATAAGGTGTTGTTATGACGAATCTCAGAGTGGTGATATCATGCGTGTCGTTCGAAACGGTGAAGATCACTCAACCTATCCTCGATTACAAAGCCGACAGGGTGTACCTGATCCACTCCGGTAAAAAACCACCCTACATCGACTTCTTCAACGCAGTTACAGAGGTCCTGAAAAAGAGAAAGGTCCCGTACGAGGAGGTAGATATCTTCTACGGGGACTTCAGAATCGTCATGAAAGCAGTGAGAGACATCATCAAGAAAGAGAGGAAAGAGGGGAACCACGTCTATGTGAACATCGGTGCGGGCCCACAGATATACTCCTCCGCGGCGATGATCGCCTCAATGATGGAAGGGGCGATCCCATTCAACCCCCCCACGATCGAATGGACAGTGAAGGACGTTAAGGGCGCTTTCTACGAGAAGGGAAAACCCATAGGGAACGCAAAGAAGGTCAAGAAACCCGTGGAGATCCCCGTCTTCGACGTCCGTCCCCCGGATCAGGAGCTCATATCGGGGCTATCGATCTGGAAGAGCATCACCGACAGGATCAAGATCAGGCCCACAAAGGATATCATGATCGAGTTGAACAGGAACGATCTTCTCCCTGACATCTGGCTGGACGATCGTCAAAGGAAATGCTCCCAGTCCGCACTGATGAGATACAGGCGGAACTTCCTTGAGAAATGGGAAGCAGAGGGCTGGATCAGAAAGGACAGGAGGGGAAAGTACACCTTAACTGATCAGGGCGACATGATACTGTCAATATTCGGATAAGAGCACCAGTTTCTTATATATCTTGTAATGAGATACTTCCCCCGTAAGGGGACCATGTAATGATATTTGATAGACGAGTTCTTTCCATCGTAACTACTGCCTTTCTCGTGATGACCGCCCTTCTGGGCCTTATGATCGTCGACACATCTTTTGTGGGAACGGCTCACGCGATAGATATCAGCGGGGACATAAGCTTCGATGAGACCTGGACATCCGGCAACATCTATCATGTAACGGACGACCTGACCGTCAAGCCAACGATCACATTGACCATACAACCAAATGTGACCGTGAACGTCGATCCGGACGTGAACATGACCATCCAGGGGCAGCTTCTGGCGATAGGTACGCAGGACGATCCGATCGTGTTCCAATCCTCATCAAGCACCCATTGGGGACATCTGATCATGGAGCTGGGATGGTTTCCACCAAAGGGTGATTCCTACCTCAGCAACGTCACGATCAACAATACGATGGAGTACGGGATCGAGCACTTCGGGAACATAAGCACCCTTTATCTCATCAACTCGGAGATCTTCAACGTATCCGCATATCCCTCGTACGGATATGGAAAGAATGGAAATGATTCAACAGGTATATCCTCTACAGATTCCAAACTGAACATCTTCAACACATCGATCCACGATATCGTCTCGGGATACGGGATCGAGGGGTCAACAGGCGAACCAGGAGGGAATGGCGGCAATGCCACGGGCATTCTAATGGATGAGGCAACGGCCCAAATAACCGGCTCGAACATATCCGCTATCTCGGCTCAGCATGGGGGCGATGGCGGAACCGGTACAACCGGTACTGCAGGCACAAACGGCGCGAACGGAGATACCAGCGGCGAAAATGGGGGAAATGGAGGAACTGGCGGTGTCGGAGGGAGAGGAGGGGACGGCGGAGACGGCGGCAACACCTTTGGGATCCGAATGCTTTCATCCAGTTTGGAAATGGAAAATACATACATATCAAATATCCACAGTGGGAGGGGAGGAAGCAGCTACGGAGGGGCCGGTGGTGCAGGGGGAAATGGTGGTAATGGGTATTATAGCGATAATTATCGTCCCGGTGGAGCTGGAGGAGATGGTGGGACCGGTGGAGCTGGAGGATATGGTGGAGAAGGTGGGGACGCGGGCGGATCATCCGGACTGTATACAGATCTTTCAATATTATCCGTAGAGGGCGGGGAGATCTTCAACATCCTTGCAAGCACCGGTGGAGAAAGCGCTGGTGGGAGAGGTGGCTATGGGGGCTTGGGAGGATATGGTGCAACTAGTCGCTATTTATATTCTGGTAGTGGAGGGGATGGAGGCGCAGGAGGAGATGGAGGCATAGGGGATTCAGGCGGGGACGGAGGGGACGCCTGTGCGATCCATACCCATGATTCCGAGGGGGACTGCAGAGATGTTGATCTCAATTTCATATACGGGGGAGAGGGCGGAGCAAGCAGAGGTGGAAGAGGAGGAAATGGTGGAAGAGGAGGAAATGGAAGATATGCCATGCAGGTGGGTGGAGGGGATGGAGGCGCAGGAGGAGATGGAGGAGATGGTGGTTTCAGTGGTAATGGCGGAGGAGGGGGCGGATCTATGGGATATCATATCGTTATATCGAACATGAGGATAGATAGAACCGAGATAAGAGATATTTCCGGAGGTTCTGGAGGAGGATGCACTGGTGGGGCTGGTGGTACTGGAGGAAATGGGTACCGTGGGGGCGATATAATGATGGAGTCTGGATATGGTGGCGATGGAGGAGATGGCGGGATAGGCGGCTCTGGTGGAGATGGTGGTACTGCCGGTGGCGGAGGAGTTTGTCAAGGAATTCTATCTAATGGTTCGGAGCTATCGATCTCAGATAGCCTTCTTTTCAATATCTCCGGAGGCATGGGGGGATCCAGTGTCGGTGGCAACGGGGGATATGGAGGTTATGGTGAAAATGGTGGCAACGCCGATATGTATGGTAAAGGAGGAGTGGGAGGCGATGGTGGTTATGGTGGGGGTGGAGGAGAAAGTGGGATAGGTGGAATTGGGGGACTATCACATGGCATATCCCTCTTGAACACCAGCGGAAATCTCACCATGAATATT
>JAUVCY010000220.1 GCA_030595585.1 Thermoplasmatota archaeon | reverse complement strand
GATCCCGTGTCGGAGGTCATGTTATCGGAGAACACGACCTCACCTCCCGACATGCCTATCAGGGCCGTATGAACGTTGACCGTGGAATTTATGAGGATCGAGAGGCCGCTCCCACCCCCGGTGAACTCATAATAGTATCCGGCATAGCTCACCGTTGAGGTCACCTCATCCCGGTAAGGATAGGAATCTGTCCTGCCCTGGAACGTTGATATACCTATATCGATCAGCCCCTGATCGTATATCCCTCCTCCGAATACGGGATCGTCCAGGAGGTTCGCCACCTTGACCCCTCTGTGGACGTCCAGTCCATCCTCCCCATATCCAAGGTCGAACAGCACCTGGTCCACCCCTGCCATGGAATTAAGAGGTTCCGATGCTAATGAGGCCATGATGGCGGCCCCCCCGTAGTGGTCCGCCAGATATGCAATGTAGGAGTATGCGGCGCCGTAATCCGCTATGTTATCCTCAGGTGTCCCATCATCCCAGGCGATGAGATCGTTCTCGGGCCTCTGCTCGTAGAAGGAGATATGGCTGCGTATCGCAGGTGTATCCGGCCCCAGGGAGACCCTTACCGAAAGGTCCGCCATTCCCTCGTCCAACCACACGGCCTCGTTGGGGTCGAGGTCGTAATGAAGCATGTGCTCGAACTCGTGGGCCAGTATCTCATCGATGACGGAGATATCCTGGATGTCAAGGTAGAGGTCGTCCCGATGCATGGGGCTTGCTATGAAAAATCCACCCACCCCTCCAGGTCCGTCGCCCATGTCGTAGATCCTGATCTCCACCAGTGAAGGGGGTGTGATCGGATGAAACCACCCTGTGGCATTGGGGTATATCCTTGTATCGAAAACCGTTTCCAGTGCATCCAGCTGGGATGTGGACATGGTCTCCCCCTGGGCCAGATATATCTCGCAGTACGTGCCGGTCCTCACCAGGTCCCAGGTGGAGGGCGGATCATCAACCCTTGTGGAGGCTATCGGTTCGATCTCCCCCCGAAGGACCCTCGTTAGAATGGAGGAGGAGTCGATCGGCCGCTCCATGCCCGGGCCATCCATCTGCCTCTCCACGTACAGGAACATCGTGCCCAGAGCTGCCCCGATATCCATCCCTTCATCAAATGCCCCGCCGCCATTTTCGACGGCCAGGGGCGATAGCATCAGGAGCGCCAAGGTCATCGCGCCTGCCTTTTCGAACATCCGGACTTATATCAACGGAGCCTCTATTATAGATTGCCCGTACAATGTTCGGGTCCGATCAGGCGACCTCTATCCCCTCTGGTGCCGACCTCTTCTTCGCACCCTTTCCCTTGACCTGAATGTTGGGCAGGGGTAGCGGGGGGGGCAGCCTAACTTCCCTGCTGAGAAGGACTGCGACCGGTATACATGCCCTCATTATCGATGAGTGTATCTCCGAGGCTACATTCTCCGGCATGTTGCCGGTCTCGGACCACGATTCATATAGTGACTTTGCCTCACCGGTGAACGTGAGCTTCCCCTCAATGGCCACATTTCCAAGGCCCTGATATGTGGCCTGATATCTGAAATCGATCCTCGCCTCTTCAGGCGTCACAAGGGAGATCAATGTAACAGATGAGTTGTTGTCAATCCTCAGATTGGCCTTCTTCCCAGGGTTCCCGCCCCTCTTGGCCTCCACACTATTTATCTCGGTCTTTGTTATCGGCATTATCCATCACCCTCTGGGGCTTCCATGGCCTCGTAAGGTCGTTTTGTTATTTTCCCTTTTCCGATAGAGAGCACCCAACACCTTTGGCACATATATCGATGAGCGGACACCCTTTGCAGATGGGATCTGAAAGGCAGTGGTCCTTGCACAGGACCACAATGAGGGCATGAAGCCTGTTGTAGAGGGCGGTATCTCCCCTCAGCCGCTCCATGAGGTGGCTCTGCAGCGTTGTGTAACTGACCTTTCCGTTCCCCGAGAGAGCACCCCAATATCGGGATGAGAGCCTGGAGAGGACCCTTCTCGTGTAGGCGTCGATCACAATGAGAGGCATACCCATGCTGTAGCAGAGGATAGAATCCGCGGTCTCCTCCCCGATGCCCTTCACATCAAGGAGAAGGGCCCTGATCTCCCATGGGTCCCTGTGGGAGAGGCTCTCGATATCTCCGTCAGCAAGCTCGATCGTCCAGGAGGAGAGGTTCTTCAGATACCTGGTTTTCTGGTTGTGATGGCCGGTGGGGTGGATGATATCCGAGAGAACCTCATCAGGACATGACAGCAGGTTAGAGGGGGTCAGCAGGTCCCTTTTCTTGAGTTCTCCCACTGCCCTTTCAACGTTCGACCAGCTGGTGTTCTGAGTTAGAACCGCACCCACTGCCATCTCGAAGGATGTATCTCCTGGCCACCAACCTGGATCCCCGTATCTGCGTCGCAGCCGAACATACATATTCAATAGATACGATGTGGGATACCCCTTCATGAGCACGTAACGATGTGTTGGGATTTACCCATTTTCCCTCCATATAACCCGCATTATACCGGAAATGAATATTAGGTCGGACATGGTTCTTCCCCCATGGGTAGGCCAAGGGCCATACAGAAGACACCTCTACTGGATGCAGGCTGGAGGTACCTGATCATCGACGGATACGTGGACGAGCCTGCAGCATTGGGCGTTCCACCATATATCTCTCCACATGCCAGGAGCCTGGCAGGAGGATTATCCGCCGGTGGGGCAAAAGAGGAGGAGATCGGCTATGTTACGGTCGATGGGTGGAGAGGCCTGAGAGGGGTGGGCAAGGAGATATCCTCATTACCCCGCCTTGAGGCGGTCATCTGCATCAAAGGGTGCATCGTTCCGGGCAAATATCTTCGGGGGGAGCCAATTTCCGACCGTGAGCTGGCGGAGATGTCCCTCTCCCTGACCCACATCCCTCTCATCGTCTGCGGCCCCGCATCATCAGGTCTGTCCATTGATGGGATACAGGTGATCGAAGGCGATCTGGGTGTGCTTGGGAACGCTATCTCGGCAGAGGGGGCTCTCCGTTCGAGGAACGCGACGGTTGAGGAGTGGAACACACATCTGACAGATGGGGCTTTCATTGTGCGGAAGCACCCGGACTTCCCATCTCCACTGATAGTGGAGCTGGAGACGGCCAGAGGCTGCGTGAGATACATCTCCGGAGGGTGCTCTTTCTGCAGCGAGCCGGGAAAGGGCCCGATCACGTTCCGGGAACCACAGCAGGTCAAGGACGAGGTGCTGAGGCTTTCATCCATGGGAGTTGAGAACATCCGGATCGGCGGCCAATCGGACCTGATATCCTACATGTCCCCCGATGCCGGCAGGGACGAGTGCCCGAGGCCCGACCCCGACTCGCTATCGGAGATGATGGTCGGGGTCCGGGAAGCCCTGTACGATGGGCGGGGGGTGGAGTTGGCACTTGGGCGGGGGCTGAGAAAGGGAATAGACTGCGGGATCATACACACCGACAATGCCAACCCGGCGATCATATCAACGCACCCGGAGGAGTCGGAGAAGGTCCTCATATCGATTGTTGAGAACACCACTCCGGGTACCGTTCTGGCACTGGGATTGGAATCATCGGACCCGGTGGTAAAGAGCCAGAATAACCTGAACTCAACGGCCGAAGAGACCCTCTCCGCCATCAACCTGATGAACCGCATAGGGAGTAAGAGAGGGGAGAACGGACTTCCGCATCTTCTCCCGGGGCTCAACTTCCTGGGGGGCCTACCGGGCCAGGCCCCTGAGAGCTTTCGCATGGACCTCGAGCTGTTGAAGGCCATATACGACAGGGACCTGATGCTCAGAAGGATCAATATCCGGGCCGCTATATATCCACGGGCGACCGGTGGATATCACACGAACTGGAAGGATGGAAAGGTGAGGGGCGCGTTCAACAGGTTCAAGAGGGAGGTAAGGGAAAAATGGGACCCCCTGTTCATGAAAAGGCTCCTTCCGATCGGGATGGTAATGAAGGGGGTCTTCATGGAGACATCCGTGGGAAGGACCTCGTTCGGGAGGCAGATAGGGAGCTATCCCCTCCTTGTCGGGGTGCCCCATTCGGTGGAGGAGGGATCGTTCACCGACGTGATAATAACGGATATGGGGG
>JAUVCY010000333.1 GCA_030595585.1 Thermoplasmatota archaeon | reverse complement strand
GTCCTCCCATACGACATATATCCGCTCCCCGTGAGCTGCAATATCTGGTTTGGTGTGTTGATTCGCAAATCCTCCATCCAGGTTGATAAGCACGTCCTTCCTGAAGGCGAGGGACCCACCCACATCCTGTGTGGCGTCCATCAGAAGGAACAGCGTGGAGACCAGCATCAAACATATCAGAATGTTCTGCAGGACCTTCATGGATCTCCCTCCCATTCGAGGTCATCCTCATCCCACCCCTCCAGATCCTCCATCTCGGGGAACTGGTCCTCCATCACCTCATCCATCTCGGGGATATCCTCCTCGAACTCCACAAGCTCCCCCTCATCTGGAGGCTCCTCCATCTCCGGGATCTCGTCCTGTTCCGGAGGCTCCTCCATCTCAAGGACCTGGTCGTCACGGGGAAGTTCGGTGACACTATCTTCCATCGGGACCTCCTCCACGGAGGGCCTCTTCTTCCGTCCCTTCTTCCCGGAGCCTCTTTTCCTGTTGGCGGACCTCTTGATCTTCTTGACGTCTGCATTGGTGAACACGGCCCCGCACGTCATGCAGTAGTCATCGGTCACCCTCACCTCTTCATCACAGTGGGGGCACAGGGGTTTGGCCAATTCGGTCTGGACCTCCGGGAAGCCCTCCTCCCCCAGCCCAACGAGCACCGGACCCTCATCCTTCCTGCTCCTTGAAATAAAGGCCCCGATGAGAACACCTATGAGAATTCCAATTATCACCAGCAGGATCATTATCGGTATGAGCTCGACCAGATAGTCACCCAACCCCTTATCGTCGCCGGAGGGCTGCCCCTCCTCCTCCTCCTGGGCCTCCATGACCTGGAGGAGCACGGGCTCGGAGCTTACCCTGAAGGTCCCATCGGATACCTCGAGCCAGAGGTGGTGCACGCCTATCCTGGTCAATTCCACCTCGATCCTCTCGGAGGTGCCCAACAGCTTCTCTCCTGGATAGCCCTCCATATCGGAGTACCACTCGTATGTCAGGTTGAGCCCCTCTGGATCGGATGAGGCTGATCCGTCCAGGGTGATGAACTCACCCTGCAGAATGAAGTCCGCACCCGGTATCAGCTGCATGACCGCTTCGGGGGGCAGGTTCTCCTCGTACAGCTCCACCTCGACCCTCTGAGGTGTCGATACAACCCAACCATTCCCAGCCCTGTCCCTCACCCTGAACTTGATAAGATTGAAGGGACCCTCATCAAGGGTAAGGGTTGCCTCCGCCCTGAACAGACCCACATCAATCTCCTCGATGGAGCTCATCTTGATCCACGGGGAGTAGGCCCCCACACCGTAGCTGATCCATCCGGATACCGTGGACACTGCCATCTCAATGCCGTCCTTATCGATCCCGGACTCATCCTCGATGACCGACACCGACACCGTGACCTTCCGGTCCCTCTGGGGTATCGAGGAATTGGGCTCAAAAGTGGAGAATATCGGCAGGTTCTCATCCACGTATACTGTCCCCAGCTCGCTCTCTGCGGCGTTTCCCGCCACATCAACGGCGCGCCACTGCATGTATCCGTAACCTGCGAAAGTGGGGATCACGTCCACGGAGGGATAGGCCGCGGCCCCCTGTCCGGTCAGGTCGAGGCTCTCCCAGGGCAGATCGTAGAATCCGTGGGCGTGGCCGAACCTGTATTCGATCGTATCGAAAACTATCCCTGACAGAGGGTCCTGTATCTCGCTGGAAAGGGTAATGGTCTCCCTCCTGACGTACCTTACACCCGCCCCACCGACGATGTTGATGGAGGGAGGCGTCAGGTCCACGTTGAAGTAGGAGACCTCGGAGGTGGACTCCCTTCCGACGTTGTCGGAGACGGACCATTGAATGTAATGCCCCCTCCCCTCCGGCATCGAGGGCTGGACGATCAGCCGTTTTCCGTCCGGAACGTCCACGACGCCGAACACGTACTTCCATGCGGTCAGCTCGGATGAATCGGACCTGTAGGTGCGGTACATCGCCGAGGGGCCGTCGATGTCCGAGATGGGATCGCCCACGACGACCGAGAACTCCGCATATTTGTCCTTGACCCACTCGCCGTCATCTGGAGTGAAATTCTGGAACGTTGGCCGGGTCAGATCTATCAGCATATCCCAGCTCGAAGGGGGGCCCTCATTTCCAGCGTTGTCCACGGACCACAGGTAGAGCTCCAGCCCACCCTCTGGTAGAATTAATATGTCGCCTGGTTCCACATCCTGGAGAATATCATACAGCGTGCCGTTCGTGTACGCGATCCTCAGCATGGTGGTGGCTATCCCGCTGTGGCCGAAATCGACCTGGTCATCCCAATATATCTCAACCTGCACGTCATCGTCCAGGTTCCCCGAGTTCTCCATCCTCCCATCGGGGTAGACCTTGAAGCTGGATATGAAGGATGGGTCGCTGGTGTCGACATCCAGCGTGAAGGATACGTTCCCATCCCAGGCCGCACCAGGCGGCATGGAGATGGGTTCGATCGTGAACCTCAGGCCCTTGCCGGAGATGTGGTTTCCCACGGATACGTTATGGAACACATAGGTCCCGCCCTCGGTGGAGGAGTTCTTGATCCTGATGCCATCGGGCCTGT
>JAUVCY010000033.1 GCA_030595585.1 Thermoplasmatota archaeon | reverse complement strand
ATTGTGAATTCATCTCTTCTTCCCCATTCCAGAAATGTATCTAATTCATCGTATATTGTTGTAGCTACCATATTGGACGGTTTTAACAGCTAAACTTCATTTTCTTTCTTTTTCCCCCAATTATTATTCGGATAAGATCTCATTTTCCTCTTTGGACCTTGGATCAGGGCCCATTATCTCAACCCCATCCCATCAACATATGTCAGTAGAAAGGTACTCCCTGGCCTCGGAAAGACAGATCAGGTGCATCTCCGGGTCCAACGTGTGCGGATAATTGTAGATCACACCGCCGGGCCTCTCGTTGTAATAAGGCCTGTTGCAGTCCGGGCAGCCCACGGTCTGGAAGATGTGTGCGGGAACCCCCTCCGAGCCCAGAAGCTGTTCGGGTATGGATATCAGTTTCCCGTTCCCATCGAAGCCAAAGGCGTCGATATCCATGCCCCGTTCCAATATCGCATACCTGCAGATCTGAAGCGATCGGTATCTACCGATATCGGGAGGAGCGCCGATCTCCTTTGTCCCCTTCATCGGGGTGTAGGCGAAGAGGGAGAGGAGTATCCCAGAGGATGCGCATCTGGACATGACACTGACGACGTCCATATCGCTCTCGCCAAGGCCCACGATAACGTGGGTGGACACCTTCCCCTTTCCGAACACCTCAAGTGCGGCCTCAAGGCTTTTCCAGTGGCTCTTGTAGGTGTACGGATTCCCTACACCTTTCCCCTTGATGGCGTGAAATATCTCCGGAGAGGCGGCGTCGAGTGCGATGCCCACCCGTTCCACCCCTCTCCCCCTCATCCCTGCCAGAAGCTCCGGGGATACGGGAGATATGGATAAGGAGATGGGCAGGCCCGAGGCGGAGTGTACCTTTTCAACGACCTCCGGGAGGGTATTGGCAATGTAAGCGGGGTCCATCAGTGACTGGAGGCATATCCTCCCGAAGGATCCGACCCCATGGTCAGATATCGCCTCAAGGACCTCTGCGAGGAGGTACCTCGGCCAGGTCACCCGGCTCAGGAGGTCCCCTCCGTCCGCATCCCGCGCCTGTGTGCAGAACGCACAGTTGTTCCTACAGGCGTCCCCCACCATCACATACATCGTCGTAGGGGGGTGGGGTAGCGCTCCTTTTCGGAGGGCAAGGGCGATAGCGGTCCCGATAGAGAGCCTGATATCCTTCATTGGGCCCCATAGTTCAGGTTTAATAATTAAAATAGATGGGAAATGGCCCCACCATCACCTCAGTTCGGTCGTGGTCACCCACTCCAGGACCGCAAGTTCTATCTCATTATCATCTGCGCCCTCGTCCAGGGGGACTCCTATTCGGGATGGTGCCTCCGGGGAGCCGAACCGGTCCGGATCGAGCGATCCCGTCTCGTCAACGATACCGTCAAGCTCTATCCCGGGGAGGCCCTCCGACCGAACGAATATGGGATATTCATTCCGGTCGATCCTCGCTGGCCAATCGGGAGGGGCGATCGCTATCAGAATATGTGTGGTTCCACCGTCGGGTCCTGCACGCAGGAGGGCCTCTGCCACCTGATGGGAGCCCGCCACCCACCTGAGGACCTCAAGGGATGCGGCCCTCGCACGGGCCTTCCCGTCGAGGATCGCCCTGGCAGCATTCAGATATCCGGAGGCGAGATGTCTCGGACCCAATACAGCCCTCCTGCCAAAGATCGTGACGACCCCCCTCTCCTCGAGCTTTCCCAGTATCGACTGTATAAGATCAGCTGGGAAACCCGTCTTGGAACTCAATGCACACAGCTCTACACTTCTGGACATATCGACCTCACCTGTTTGGATCGATCTATGTAAGTGGATATCATTTCCTCAGAACTTCGTAGATGAACTTCGCGACATCCTCGTCGATGCCTTCTATCATCATCAGGTCCTCGGGCACCGCCTCCCTGAGCTCATCCAGGTTCATGTACCCGGAGCTGAGCAGGAGATCCGCCGTCTTCTTGTCAACGCCGGGGATGTGATGGATGTCCTTGATCTCCAGCCTTGGCTCCTCTTCTGAAGCTTTCTCCTCCGAAGGCTCCTCTTTTACAGGTTCCTTCTCTGAAGGCGCCTCTTCTGAGGGTTCCTCTCCCTCCTCCGAGGGCTCCTTCTCCCCCTCATTTTCAGGGGACTCCTCATCCTTATCATCAGAGGGGGTCTCGCCCTCCTCCTCTGTGGGCTCTGGCTCATCCTCCGCCGCAGGCTCCTCTTCCGAGGGCTCCTTCTCCTCGGATGGCGCCTCTTCCTCCTTTTTGGAGAATATTCCCTTTATCTTGCCCCAGAGTGATCTTGGCTCCTCCTTTGGGGGCTCCTCTGGTTCCTCATCGGAGGGTTCTTTCTCATCTTCGGAAGGCTCTTCAACGGGTTCATCCTTATCTTCTTCAGAAGGTTCCAGCTCATCTTCAAGATCACTATCTTGAAGGTTAGACGAAACTACTGTTTCGTTGTCATCCTCCGCGGCTGGCTCCTCATCGGATGTCTCCCCTTCCTCGGAAGGTTCCTCCTCCTCGACCTTATCCTCGGCTGCCGGCTCCTCATCGGATGCCTCGCCCTCTTCTGAAGGTTTCTCCTCCGCTGTCTCCTCCGACTCCTTCTCGTCTTCTGAAGGCTCCTCTTCCGAAGGAACCTCCTCCGGTTCCTTCTCCCCCTCATCTTCGGTGGTCTCCTCGACCGGGGCCTCCGGTGTGGACGGCGTATCCTTCTCCGTTGAGAAGAAACCCTTGATCTTGCCAATTAATTTGCTCAGGAACCCCTCCCCTTTCTCGGCGGGGGCCTCCTCGTCCGCGGGTAGCGACATGGCCTCCTCAACGCCTGCGACGCTCTGCGGGTGTTCTTCCGCCTCCTCCCTGCACGCCTCCACGATCTTCTCGGACAGCTTGGGGCCTACCCCTTGAACCTCCCTCAGCTCGGAGGGGTCGACAGCGGACACCTTGTAAACATCATCGAAACCCGCATCTATCAGGCTGTCTATAACGCTCTGATATACCCTGGGTACTTCGGACAGAACCTCCCTGATCTCCCTGGCGGGTTCCGGAGCACTGGAGAGTTCCTCTTTCTTCTGGTCGCCCAATATTATCAGCTCCTCGGAGGTCTTCTTTCCCACGCCCTTGAATGAGGTGAAATACTCCTCGTCTCCATCCGCAAGAAGCTCCCAGGTGTTCAAACCCTGGTCGTATATAGACTCGGCAAGACCTCTCCTGATCTTGCTGGAAGACGTCAGGAACTCCACCAGCTCCTCCTTCTCCACGATCGTGCCCTCATCCTCGCTCTTATCCTTGGGGTCGGCCATAATGATCACCTATTTCGGTCCATGGTACCCATATGTTGTACTCTGAACTGAGATGGAATGGTACATAGTGTATAATACCGTTTTCCCACCTTTTGGGATATTGCTTACTACAGGGGGCCCTCCTTCAATATCTCCAATGTCCGCTCCTTCGAGGAGGGATATGTTGCAACTTTCAACGTTATCGCAATGGACCCACCCTTCCGCCAGAGCTCGATCTCGCCCCGGTATGCTGAACCCTTGTCCACCCTGATGTGCATGTCAAGGCCATCATCAAGCCTCTCCTCTACCTTCTCCATCGCCTCGTTCCAGAAGGGCATGCTGTTCCATCTCGAAAGGATCCGGGAGATGTCCCGCTCCCTCCTGTATCTTATCCTCACCAGCGTTATGGGGTTCTTGTAAACTCCCTCCAGCTCCTCAGCCTCCACATCCTTGGGCAGCTCCTCCCCGAGCAGGTTTGTCATCGCCTCCATCACCTTCTCGGCATCCTCCGTGGCATTGATGAACGCCTGAACGGAGAGCTCCAGATATCTTCGGATCATATGGGTGAAAAGGAAATAAAGTAAAGAAGCCTTTTGGGTCACAAGGAGCGATTTCCATGGAACCACCCGAAAGCCACCCCCGTTACGTATCCCTGATGACGAGAGACAAGCTGGTGAAGGGGTGGGAGGAGGGATTGGTGGCCACACAGGGGCTTATCGCCCACGGCAGAGGGGAGGCGTTCGATTATCTCCTGGGGGAGAGGACCACGGAGGAGGGGAGCCTTGCAGAGAGGGTCAGCGCGGCGACGCTCCTCTCGGCCGAGCATCCGGTGATCTCCGTCAACGGGAACGTGGGCGCGCTCGTGCCGGAGGATATAAAGCTGCTTTCGGATGCGCTGGAGTGCCCGGTTGAGATCAACATATTCCACAGGACCAAAGAGAGGGTGTCCGCGCTTGCTGACAGGATGCGGGACGTTGGCTGCAGAAAGGTGTTTGGAGAGAGTCCGGACAGGAACATCCCCGGCCTGGACCACGCCCGTGCGATGTGTACCAGCGAGGGCATTTTCACGGCGGATGTCGTTCTTGTCCCCCTGGAGGACGGGGACCGATGTCAGGCGTTGAAGGATATGGGGAAGAGGGTGATCACGATAGACCTGAACCCCCTCTCCAGGACCGCAAGGTCGGCCGACATCACCATCGTGGACAACCTCATCAGGGCGGTCCCCGGCGTTACGGCCTTCGTCCGATCACTCGAGAGGGAACCTCTCCTGTGGGGGGAGATAGTGGAGAATTACGATAACGTGGAGAACCTGGAAAATGTCCTGTCACGCATGGCCTCGACCCACCATCGGGATAAACATGGTCCAAAACGTAAGCTATGATACTATTGTGCGTTTTGGCCACGTAGACTCAAGCAGAATCGGTTCCTTCGGACTGCGATATTGTTAAGATATGCATAGCATATCTTCAATATTGGGAAAATCTCGAAGAGATTATCCAACAATTCTGCGAGTATTGTCATTGAGAAAAGTTCGCTAAATATTTCTTAGTTATGCCCAAACCCAATGGCAATATTGCGAACATTGATTATAGGGAAAATGGATTAATGTTCGCAACTATAATATCAAGTCGGTGGATCATCCACCTACGGATCAGATCGAATCGGAGGTGTGTTAAATGGGACTTTGGAGATGCATAGCGTGTGGTTATATCTACGACCCAGCAAAAGGCGACCCTGACGGAGGGGTGGATCCGGGTGTCGAGTTCGCAAACCTGCCGGAGGATTGGCTCTGCCCGATCTGTGGCGTTGGCAAGGATATGTTCGAGGAAGCCTGATCAGGCCATTTCGGAGGAGATCCCATGGGAAGGTTTGGAGCCCATATGAGCATAGCCGGAGGGCTGCCCCTCAGCATCGAAAGAGCCCTGGAGCTGAAACTGGATACGCTCCAGATCTTCTCCAAGAACCAGAGGCAGTGGAGATCACCACCCCTGAAGGAGGAGGACGTTGACGCGTTCAAGACCGCAATGCGCGGGAGCGGGCTCTATCCGCTCGTCTGCCACGATTCCTACCTGATCAACCTGGGCAACCCCCAGGAGGAGCCTTTCCTTCGATCCGTTGATGCTTTCGCAGACGAGCTGGTGCGCGCAGATCGACTGGAGGTGGATCATCTGGTGATGCACCCCGGCTCCCACCTCAAGTCCGGTGAGGAGGCGGGGCTGGAGAGGATCGTTAAGGGGTTGGACCTCTCCTGGACCAGGTTCGAGGAGGCGGGGGACCACGGAAGGACAATGGTCCTGCTGGAGGCCACCGCAGGCCAGGGGACGAACCTGGGGTACGCCTTCGAACATCTCGCCTACATCAAGGAGAACATCTCATTCGGGGAGAGGGTGGGGATCTGCTTCGATACGTGCCACGTCTACGCCTCCGGATACGACCTCAAGACGCTGGAGGGATACGATGATACCATGGGGAAGTTCGACGATGTGATCGGCCTATCCAACCTCAAGGCGTTCCATATGAACGATTCTATCAAGGGGCTTGGCTCCAGGGTGGACAGGCACACCCACATTGGGGAGGGAGACCTCGGCCTGGAACCGTTCGATCGCATCGTGAACGAGGGGAGGTTCAGGGAGATCCCGATGATCATGGAGACCCCTGGAGGAGACGTGTACGACAGGAAGAACCTGGCCATCCTGCGCGGGATGGTCCGTCGATGAAAAGGCAGAGGTGTTGACACAGCATGAAGATCCTTCTGAACGAAAAAAATGTGGAGATAGGGGGCACGTCCACACTGGACGATGTCAGAAGGTCGCACAAGGCGGATGCGGACATAATGATCGTCAACGGCTTCCCGGCAGGTCCGGACCACACCCTTCACGAGGGGGACAGCGTGGCGCTTATCAGGAGGGGAGAGGCGGTGGGGGAGGAGGAACTTGAGGCATTGATGTCAGCAAGGCACACCCCAGGGGTCCACCGGAAGCTGAAGGGGTCCTTTGTGGGGATAGCCGGGGCCGGAGGGCTGGGATCGCACGTGGCAATGGCCCTTGCGAGGATCGGAGTGGGGAGGATCCTGATCGTCGACATGGACGTGGTGGAACCCTCCAACCTCAACAGACAACTCTACAAGATCGACCAGATCGGTGAGCCGAAGGTGGAGGCCCTGGCAGATAACCTCAGGGATGCGAACCCGTACGTCAGGATAGATATACGGAACGAGGAGATAACGGCCGGAAACTGCGTGGAGATATTCCGGGAGTGCGATCTGGTCATCGAGGCGTTCGACACGCCGAAAGCCAAGGCGGACCTGATCAATACCATACTGTCCGGGCTCCCGGAGATGAGGGTGGTGGCAGGCTCCGGATTGGCGGGATACGGATCGAGCAACACCATAAGGACGGAGAGGCTGGGAAGGCTGTATATCTGCGGGGACAGGCAGTCGGAGGCGGGAGAGGGCAGTGGCCTGATGGCCCCAAGGGTCATGATCACGGCGGGACATCAGGCGAACCAGGCGGTGAGGATCCTCCTGGGCGAGGATAACGTGGAGTGAACGTGGGCCCTATTTCAAAATGCCACATGGATACGGATCTTCGGTTGACCAGACCATATTCACGACTATAACTATTAATTGAATAAGGTCGAATTATGGTCATGATAGGTGCTCCCTCCAAATGTCCCGCCTGTGGAGAATTGAATTCATCCGACCTGGATTACTGCGCAATATGCGGCATCAGGTTCACAAGGACCCAGCAGATACCCCAGGGGAGGGGGCCAAGCAGAAGAAAGCTTGGCAAGGAGGCGAAGCTGAAGCTTAAAAGGGAGAAGAAGAGGGGCGAGCTCACCGAGCTCTTCAAGAGGAAGAAGATAACCATTGATCAATACAGGAAAGGTCTGAAGAAATTGGGATATACCACCGACATCGACAAGGCCGAGGAGTTCAAGAAGTTCATCAGGTCGCAGATCAAGGACCTTAAGGAGATGAAGGTCCCACCCCAGGGCGGGCCCACTGAAAGATACGACCCCTACGCGTCGAGGGCGGAGCTCATGAGGGATAAGAGCGGGGATGTCATGACCGATTTCATGGTCAAGGCCACCCCCGCGAACAGGGAGGAAATGGGGGCCATCAGAGATGCCCCATCCACGGGCGGCCATGATCAGGGGCCCCTCTTCACCGATTCCCTGTTTGCAAGGGAGGCCGAACCCAGGATGCCGGCGCCGGGAGGATACGCCGCCAGGCCCATAGCCGATAAGCCGAGTATCGGTGAGATCGTCAAGATGCCCGCCCTGGAAAGGAGCCCCCCTGCCCGTCCCCCTGACAGGAGATCACAGCGGAGGAAGTTGAAGATGGTCTGGGACGAGGATGAATCTGAAGATTCATCTCGCCTTCGCCGAAGTGTCGGCTCAGGTGAACACGAATCCATTGAAGAGGAGATGGACCTCGAGGAAGACGATTTCGAGATCGATCTTGATGACGACGAATCGGGAGATTCGTCTTACCCTCACCAAGGTGTCGGTTCGGATGAGGAACTGGAGGACGAACTCCAGGAGGATGATTTCGAGATCGACCTTGATGAGGAGAAATTCGTAATCGATGAAGCAATGGATGACAGGGTGGAGAGGACGAAGAAGGAGGTTAAGGTGTGGTGGGAGGATGAGGAGGACGACTGGTGGGACGAGGAGGAAGAAGGTGAATCCGGCTGGTGGGACGATGATGATTGGGAGCTGGAAGAGGACGAGGATGAGTTCGAAATAGAGGAACCGGAGGAGGAGGAAAAGGTAGTGAAGAAGAAGGGCGTGAAGGTGTCGTGGGAAGAGGATCCTGAAGATAATGATAACAACGAAGATGACGATGATTTCGAGATAGAAGCCTGACCTGGATATATCACAGCCTTGAACCGGTACAGCCTAACTTTGACATATGAGTTTAGATGAGTGTCAAAGTTAAGCCTCTCCCAACATTGACCGGCTCATATCATATTCGATATGTCAATGTTGTGATACAGGATAAAGCTAAAATATTCCCTAGCTATTATTTCGACAGAACCAGATCGAGGCGGTAGCTATGACAGAAGAAGAAAAGGAAAACAGCAAGGACGATGATGAGACATCACAGAAAGGCGAGGAGGCCCTCCGCAATGCACAGGAGGAGATGGCCAGGATGATGAGCTCGGTGAAGGACATAGCCCTATCGAACATCTCACTTCTAACCGCCCAGGCGTGGCATCACCTCGGCCTTGCCCCCATGTCAGGAGCGGCCGAGTCCGTTGTGGACCTCCAGTCCGCCAAGATGGCCATCGACCTGCTGGAGGCGAACATCAAGACCCTGGAACCCTCCCTTGAAGAGGATATGGTCAAGGACCTAAAACAGGCCCTGATGAACCTGCAGCTGAACTACGTTAACAAGTTGAAGGCGGAATGATCCCCATCACATGTAGCGGGGCGGGGCACGCCTGATATTATCGTTCGATCCATCTCTGGCGTAGCCGGGCTTTGGCGGGGCACGTCTTATGTTATCGTTCGATCTATCTTCGACGTGGCCGGGCCTTGGTGGGGACCTTCTGATACGATCTTCACCCCTGTGCCCTCCTCCTCCCCTGGGAGGCGCACGCCTGACATCTCCAGCACCATGGGCCCGGGGAGGCGCCTCATCATAATCGGGCTCCTCCTTCTCTCTCCTCCAGAAGTACATTATCAGCAGTGCACTGCCCATGATCAGGAACGCAGCCGCGATGATCAGCCAGTGCCACGGCACATCCTTCTCACCAATCTCCCACTCTACCTCGTAATCCACCAGGGTGACCCTCTGGTTCAGGACCTCCTCGGTGGACATTGTGGAGTCGCGGTAAAGGGCGATCACGACGTAGTAGTCGTCGTGCTCTCCGAGAGTGATGGAACCGTCGAAGGAGGTGACGTTCCTCCTTGAGAAAGGGCTCACCACCTGGAACGTCGTGTTCTGATCTGGGACGCCCTCGCCGGACTTGATGGCCTCGAGGTCCACCTCCTCGCTCTCGATCCACGCGGACCTCGCCTCCTCTCCCTTGAGAAGGAACACCGAGATAGGGTACTCGGTGGCCCCTGTACGCACGGTTATCTTGACGCTATCCCCTGAATCAAATCGTATCTCGACCTCCTCGTAGTGGTCAATATCCACGATAGCCGTCTCTGCATGTACCTCCCCGGAGGCCATGGGCATCATCGACCCCATGATGATGATCGAGGCGATCAATAACATGGGAGTTCTCCAGCTGGTCATGGACACTAATCATTACGACCCTCTCTTAAGTTTTTTGGCTCACCCTGGGATATCGGGGGCTGAAAAACCACCATATTATGAAAAATCATTAATATCCCGACGAGGAATGTATTCACGGTGATCAAATGCCCGAGGTCGTGGATGTACACAAGAAGAAGCTTACACTGGACGATAGATACAAGAAGAACATAATATCCCTGATCAACGACCAGTACTTCGCCCTGGCCTGGTTCGAGGGAGAGTACAAGCCCCACAGGCACAACGTTGACGAGTTCCTCTACGTGATAGAAGGACACCTCTCCCTTGATGTGGAGGGGAAGATATTCGAGCTTGAGCCCGGATGTGGGATCAACATAAAGGCAGGAGAGGTCCACTCCAACAGGTCGGACCACAAGACACTGGTGGCGGTGTTCGAACCGCAGGGCACCCTGATAGAATACGTTTAGGCGGAACGGGAATATTCAATCCAAATATTTTTCCGTGAGGAGCCCATTGCACGCTCGTTCCATCAAGGCAGTGGTGATCATGGACCCAACCGATATTCCCGCAAGGCTGACGGCGCTTAGAGAGCTTATGAAAGAGGAGGGCGTACAGGCGTACCTCGTTCCCAGCACGGACCCGCATCAGAGCGAGTACCTGCCGGAGTGCTGGAAGAGGAGGATGTGGATCAGCGGATTCACGGGCTCCGCCGGCGACGTGGTGGTCACGCTGGAAAGCGGCGGCCTCTGGACGGACGGCAGGTACTTCCTCCAGGCCGAGGAGCAGCTCGCCGGCTCGGGGATAGA
>JAUVCY010000314.1 GCA_030595585.1 Thermoplasmatota archaeon | reverse complement strand
ATACGAAGTGCCATCGATCCCGAGGGGAAGCACGACGTGCCCTTCGATACGCCCCCGGTCACATTCGACGATATCGGCCTGCTAAGGAGAAGCTGCTGGAAATACCTCAAGGGGCTGGGTGTGGACAGGAAGATCTTCCTGGGGGCTTTCGACGATGCCGTCAAGGAGCAGAGGCGGTTCAAGGCGGACCTGCGAAAGAGGACGGGCGAGATCCTCGATGTGGCCGAGCGGGAGGGGCGGCTGGTCGTCCTTTTACTCGGCCGTCCGTATCATATCGACCCCTTGATAAACCACAAGATCCCCGAGATGATCGCACAGCTCGGCGCGGATGTGATCACCGAGGACTCCATCCCCCACAAGGGTGACGAGGACCTGAGCAACGTACAGGTCCTCACCCAGTGGAGCTATCCGAACAGGATATACAATGCGGTGAACTGGGCAAGGGAGAGGGACCACGTCGAGGTGGTTCAGCTGAACTCCTTCGGATGCGGTCCGGATGCGATGGTATGCGACGAGGCCAGGGTCATTCTGGCCGAGGTGGGGAAGAACCATACTTTGATCAGGATCGACGAGGTATCCAGCCCGGGATCCGTAAAGCTCAGGCTCCGCTCGATGATGGAATCGCTGTATCAGAGAGGGCTGGGCAAGAGATCTCATCCGGTGGAGAGGAGGACCACCCCGACATACCGCATGAACGATAGAAGGAAGAGGATACTGGTCCCCTCGTTCTCTCCATTCTTTGACCCGTTGATAGTAGCATCGTTTGCCAATCAGGGATATGAGCTGGAGACCCTCCCGCCGCCCGATAGGGAGTCCGTGAACATCGGCCTGAAGTACGCGAACAACGACATCTGTTATCCCGCAACGATCGTTATTGGGGATATCATCAAAGCCCTGCAGTCGGGGAGGTACGATGTCGAGAACACGGTGGTGGGTATTACGCAGACAGGAGGACAATGCCGTGCGTCAAGCTACCTCTCACTGCTCAAGAAGGCCCTTGTCGCAGCCGGGTTCGGGGAGGTTCCCGTGATCACCGTGACGACCTCCTCAAAACAGCTGAACTACCAGCCGGGACTGAAATTGGATATGAAGAAGTTGACCCGGATGGGCCTTTTCGCCCTCCTCTATTCCGACTCCCTAATGAGCATGTACTACTCATCGGCCGTAAGGGAGAGGAGGAAAGGGGATACGTGGGCCCTTGTGGAGAAATATCTGAAAAAGGCCTGTGGGTCCCTGGAGGAAGGCAGGACCGGAGACCTCCTGGGATATCTGGGGGAGGCGGTGGAGGAGTTCAATGGGCTGGACGTGAAGGAGGGTGAGTATCCTCTCGTTGGGTACGTCGGGGAGATATACGTCAAGTACAGCCCTTTCGGCAACATGTTCCTTGTGGACTGGATGGTGGATAATGGCGTGGAGGTCATCGTGCCCTCCATGTTCGAGTTCTTCTCACAGTACTACCTCAACGACAGGTTCCTGGTGGACCATGACGTGAAGAGGAGGAACCTGTTCTATTTTCTGACCTATCCGGCAGAGTGGTACGTCCAGTTCCATCTGGGGAAGTTCGAAAAGGTCAAAAAGAGGTACCGATACTACAGGCGCTCCCATGATCCCAGGCACCTCTCCGAGATAGCCAGCCAGACCGTAACGCTGGTCGACCAGTTCGGGGAGGGATGGCTTATACCCGCCGAGATCAGCTCCTTCATGGATTACGGCATCAAGAACGTCCTGTGCGTGCAGCCCTTCGGATGTATAGCGAACCACGTGATAGGCAAGGGCGTTGAGAAGAGGCTCAAGGAGATCAATCCTGACATGAACATCCTCTACCTCGATATGGACGCAGGGTCCTCCGAGGTGAACCTGCTCAACAGGCTGAATTTCCTTGTCAAGGCGGCCAGGTCAGATATGACACTGTAGGTTTCAAATAATATACTGCCATTATCAACTCGGGAGATGTGTGCCATGAACATTTGGGACAATGATGTGTATGTCATAAAACAGAAGGTACTGACCATTGGCAGGAAGTACTACATAGAGAACGATAGTGGACAGGGGATGGGTTTCTGCAAACAGAAGATGTTCAAGCTGAAGGAGGATATCAGAATATTCACCGATGAGAACATGACCAGTGAGCTCCTCCTCATCAAACAGCAGCAGATACTGGATTTTTCCGGGACGTTCGCCGTTACCGACTCCACAACCGGCCAGCTGATCGGGTATGTGGGCAGAAAAGGGATGAAATCAATTATCCGCGATACCTGGAAGATATTCGACACTTCATCCAACGAGATCGCTACCGTGGAGGAGCGAAGTGGCCTTCTGGCGATACTACGCAGGCTATCCAATATTGCCAAGATGATACCCAAGAAATATGACATGACCCATAACGGCAGCCCCGTTGCGGAGATCTTGCAGAAGTTTCAGATCATAGGCGACACCTGGACCGTTACCATCCAACCAAACACAAACGTGGACAGAAGGTTGATAGTGTCGGCGGCTCTCATGATGGATATTATAGAGCAGATGAGAGGCGGCTGATCGCAATATCCTACACGATCGGTTGAGTTTATGAACAAACCCATTGATCATGAATTACGGATATGCCACAGGCTAATAAAAAAAAAGAGGTCGGGCCCTTGAAGGGCCCGATGATCTCATATCAATAGCTGTCGTAACGTGGTCCATCCCTCTGGGGCCTGGGCCGTGCCTCATCGCACTTGATGGGGCGCCCTTTAAGCTCTTTGCCGCTCAGGGC
>JAUVCY010000090.1 GCA_030595585.1 Thermoplasmatota archaeon | reverse complement strand
CAATATATGCCACTTTCTCACGGCCCGGCCTCCAATGGATGCCCGGGTATAGGCCGATGATGATATAGAAGTTCTCACTCGGTGTCGGAGATCTTCTCTTCAAGGATCTGCAGAACCTCTCCCAGATCATACACGCCGGTGAACTTCAGATCGTCGTTCCCGACGGTCATCGGGAGTCCGATCACGTGAAACTGCTGGGCGAGCTCGGGGAAATCCGTCACGTCGACGATGGACGAGGTCATCCCGCTGTTAATGTAGGCTATCTTGTTTGAGATCTCTATGGTCTCGTCGCACCTCGGGGTCGCAGGGGTAACGAAAACCTGTAGGGAGCTCGACTCCATCTTTGAGATCCTCTCGATCACCTCATCCTCCAATCCGGTCTCTCCGGTGGAGGTGAGCAATATCAGTGATATGAACGACTTGAGCGTGTTGCCGCCCGGCATGCCGTAGAATATAATGCCCCTGTCCGACCCATCCTTGTCCTGCACGACAATGGCCGGCCTCCTCTCGAGGATGTAGTCAACTTCCTCATCATCACCCTCCGTGAGGATATCGCAGGATATTCTCTCATCCATCTCCGCGATCTCCTGGAGCAGCGATTTGAGGTTCTCAAAGGGCTCGTTCTTGTTCGCAGGGATATGCGCGACAAGTTTCACGGCCTCCTTGAGTCCTTCAAGCTCATTTTCGATGGCCTTCTTATCCTCAGGCTGTAGCAATACCATCTCGACACCTTCGAGACTTTGATAATATCATCCTACTAAAAACTTGCCCCCTTCCGTCACACGTCCAGAACGAAGCGCCCATCCTCTATGAGCGTCTTCCTGTCGATAACGAGGGTGGGTTTCAGGATCATGGCATCGTAATGGGCCTCACAGACCACGTTGCCCCCAAATGACGAGTTGTCCCCGAGCCCGATATTCACGGTTCCAAGTGTTTTCTGGTCCTCCAGGATGTTCCCGATTATCCTGGACATGGGATTCATACCTATACCCAGCTTGCATACGGTTCTGACACAGCTGGAGCGAGCCATCAGCTTACGCGTCTCGACGGACCCTCTGAGGCTCTCTACCTTGCCTCGTTTTATGATCAACTCTATCTTTCCCTTGATCGGCCCTGTGAACACGCCGTCTATTACGAGGTGGCCGTTGATACTGGCCTCCTTGGGGGCGATGAACACCTCACCAGCAGGCAGGTTCGTTATCGACCCCTTCTTGTAACACAGGCCAGTATCGTCGGTTATCCACTCCCTGCCCAAGATGCTCATACGGAGGTCCGTCCCGTTCTCCGATGTGAGGTGGACATTTCTGGACCTGGAGAACATCCTTCCCACCTTCCGGATCCTCTTGGCCATCGATCTGTAGTTCGCCTCAAGTCCTCCTTTCTCCAGCATCTCCATGGTGATGCCGGGCATTGTTGCGACCCTTGCGCCGTTGGCCAGGGCCGTCCTTGTTGCGTTGGAATACGTTATAGAGTAGGTGGTCGGGGCCACAATGACGTCGCTGTCTATCATGACGCCCGCGACGATCCTCGGAGGCTCGTCCCCGTGAAATTTTCCCATGGGGAGCTCCATCAGCAGTGGTGATGTGCACACCTTTTCCGCAGCCTCGTAGAAGACCTGTGCTATCTCGATCGTGCCCCTGTCACAGAGTATCAACAGGCGCTCTGACCTCTTGACGTTAAGGCAGTTCTCCAGTGTCTGCTTGGCCTTTTCGATATGGTCCATTCACTCCTCTCTCCGATCCACAGTTAAAGGGTGGAGTGCACAGGCAAAGGCCTGACGGACAGCCCGAACAAATGTTACTTTTGGGGTACCTACAAGAGGTACGTCAATCAGTAGGGTCTTACGCCCTATACACCCCGATTAAATAGCAATAGGATACTATTTCTATTTTTTGGGTTCATTTGAGATCGATGAGATTCACCAGCCCCGGTTCTGGAGCTGTTTCTCCTTGGGGATATCGGCCACGTTGATCCCCGCCATGGGGTCGCCGATGCCTTTGGAGACCTTTGCAAGGACCTTGGGATCATCGTAGTTCATGGTCGCCTCCACGATAGCCTTGGCCATCATCTCGGGCTTCTTCGACTTGAATATGCCGGAGCCCACGAAGACGCCGTCGGTTCCCATCTGCATCATCATGGCCGCATCCGCAGGTGTCGCTATCCCACCCGCAGCGAAGTTCACTACCGGAAGCCTCTGGAGCAGTGCAACCTCCTCCACCAGCTCAACGGGGGCCTCTATCTGCCTGGCGACCGCGTAGAGCTCCTGCCTCGTCTTTCCCTTCAGGGACCTCACGGTTCCCATGATCGCGTGCTGGTGCCTGACCGCCTCGATGATATCGCCGGTCCCCGCCTCACCCTTTGTCCGGATCATGGCCGCCCCCTCGTGGATCCTTCTCAGCGCCTCTCCGAGGTCCCTCGCCCCGCACACGAACGGAATGGTGAAATCCCTCTTGTCGATATGATAGTGAGGGTCCGCCGGGGTCAACACCTCGGATTCGTCGACCATGTCCACACCCAGTGACTGCAGGATCTGTGCCTCCACGAAGTGGCCTATCCTGGCCTTGGCCATGATGGGAATGGATACGGTGTCAATGATCTCGATGATCTTGGTGGGATCTGCCATCCTGGCCACGCCGCCCTGAGCCCTGATATCCGCCGGAACCCTCTCAAGTGCCATGACCGCAACGGCTCCCGCCTCCTCGGCGATCCTGGCCTGCGACGCATCCGTTACATCCATCACCACGCCCCCCTTCTGCATCCTTGCGAAACCCCTCTTCAACAGTTCGGTGCCATGGCGAAGCTTTTCAAGATCTATCTCCCTAATCATGTTTCTCACCTCGATACTATGGGCCCATAAGGAGCCGTATATAATAGTTTTATCTGAAGGCCCCCCTCCAACGGTGGGTTTTAAGAACCCCTTTTCCCGTTCTTATCCCATGGTCTATCCGTACTGCTCCGCATGCAAAGGTACCAGGGACCTGTGCAAATTGGGCAGGTGCCCGCTGCTGGACGGGGTTCGATCCAGGGTGCCGGACCTGGAGGTGAAGGGGCGCGTGGTGGACGGGCCCTCACCTCCCTCGGTCTTCGTCGGAACGTATGGATATCCCAGGATCTCCATAGGACCATTGGCCCCTCCAATGGCGATCCCGGTCCCTGAGAGGCTGGAGTCGTCCTCATATCTCTACGGACGGGAGGTCTCGGAGATATACTCCTTCAGGTCCTCGCTGATCAGGGGAAAACATAAACTGGACGTGAAGATGGCGAAGGACCCCAGGTCAATGGGAAGCGAGAGGCTCTATGAGGTCGAAAAGGGCCTCCCCTTGAGGGGGAGGAAAGTGCTCTCCGCCACCCAGGAGCTGGCCAGGTCCGCCAGGTCCGTGGACATCGAGATGAGCTCGATAAAGGACCTCTCCACCATGGCCTCGAACCCCACCCTGGGATCGATAACCATGCCCATGGGGCCTTCGATAGATGTGAACAAGGTAAGCCTGCTGGAAAACCCCGGGGTCCCATTGAGCGTGGAGAGGGCCACGTCCGATACCGACCTTCTCGCCTCATCGGCATCCCTTGAGATGTACAGGGCCGGAGTTCCCATCGAGCATATCATCAAATTGCTCTCCATAGGGCTGCTCGGCGAGGGGAAGAGGAGAAGGCTCATACCCACCAGATGGGCCATCACCGCCATGGACGATACGCTTTTCAACGAGAGGAAGGGGCGTCTGTCCGACCTCACGGGCCTGGACGGATATCGGCTGTACATGGGAGAGAAGCTGGGCAACCATTTCCTGGTGATACTGTTCCCACCCCCCTTCAGGTTCGAGATGCTGGAACAGTGGCAGAGGGGGTCCCTCTGGGGAGAGGGGAACATCGCATATGACTGGGAGGGCCCCAGGGGCCGGAGGAGGTACGCATCGTCGATCACCGGCGCCTATTACTCGGCGAGGCTCTCGATCCTCGACCACCTGTTCCAGATCGGAAGAAATGCAGGGGCGGCCGTGTTGAGATGGATCACCGACGAATACTGGGCGCCCCTCGGGGTCTGGGTCATCCGTGAGACCGTGAGAAGGCTCCTCGAGACCACACCTGAGGTCCATCCGGACAGGGAGGGGTTGGTCAAGAGGATCGACCAGCTCTCCGGGATCGCACGCTGGAGGACCAGGTGCAGGTTCTTGACGGGGGTAAGGGAGACGACGCTGGAGGAGTTCTCCTCATAGCTCATCGAAGAATGAGTCTATCTGGGCCAGGCCTTCCCTGAGCAGATCGTAGTCGACGCTCAGCCCGATCCTGAATCCCTTCTCGATATGAAAGAACTCTCCGGGAATCACCTTTACACCACGCTCCTTGAGCAGCCTGCGGCAGACCTCAACGGAGGGGAGGTCATGTTCATACCTGAGGAACCCGACCGAACAGCCGTCAGGTTCGGACCAGAAGAGGTCGCTCCTCCCCTTGGCCCATGTGGAGACCAGCCGCAGCTTGCTTCTGACCTCCTCGAACGCGGCCGGAAGGACGGTGTCTCTCCTGCGCAGGACCTCCAGGGCGACGCCGGTGCCCAGGTGGGATACGAGGGGGACCATCATCAGCTTCTGATGGGCCGCCCTCCTGATGAACCTGCGCGGCCCTATCAGCCAACCGGCCATGAGCCCCCCCGCGCCGTAGACCTTGGTGACCGACGACGTTATCAACGCCCTGTCGTAATTCTGGACCATGGATGGGATCTGCTGCCTCATGGTCCCGTCCTCATCCGTAAGCAGGGTGAAATCCCGATACACCTCGTCCACAAGCACTGGCACCCCATATTTTTCACATATGGATGCGATCTCCTTCTGCTGGGGTTCGAAAAGGGCCTTTCCCGTGGGGTTGTTGTGGTTCTGCAGGACCAGGAGGTCCACCCCGGCCTTCAGCCTCTCATCCAGCTCGCCCAGGTCGAATAAGTACTCATCCGGCCTTCTCTTGATGAAGGATATCCTGCATCCCATCGCCCTTGGAAGCTCCACAAGGGGCGTGAATATGGGCTTTTCCAGGAGGACCCTGCTGCCCGGGCCGACGGACGAGAGAAAGGCGAAGGTGTTCGCCTCACTGCATCCGTTGGTGAGAAGGACCCGATCCTCAGGGACGTCGTACTCATCGGCCAGAAAGGAGACCAGCTCCCGTGACCCCCCCACCGCCGACCTGTCTATCTGGCTGTCCTCCACCACGTCGTCGTATATGCCAGGCCATTTTGGAGAGATATTGGACCAGGACAGGTCATATCGGGCCGGCCCCCCATCGACCAACCAGTTCAAATGCTTGAACGGACCGAATTTGAACATCATCCATCATCCATAGGGGACAATAGTATGATAAATATATGGCGTACCTCATTGAAGTGTTGACCTCGCAGAGGTGTCGCAGGGATGAAAAAAGCAGATGAATGCAGGGTTCCGCTGAAATGTCCGGCCCTTATCAATACCCTGTGGTATATCCTGATAGCGCTCACCTTCCTCTTCCTCCTGCAGTCCTTCAGGGAGCTCTATTCCTCCATCTACTACTACAGCCTCGTGGGGATGGGGCTGAACGGCGCCACCGCCGCCGTGCTGATAATGCTTGCGCCGCTGACGGCCCCGGTCCTGACCAGGTTTCTTGGATGGCGGGGCACCATCCTCATCGGCGGGGCGGTCCTGGTCGCGTCCAGGATACCCATGTCCCTTGGGCTGGAGGCCCCATTTCACCTGATCTTCTCGCTTATCGCGTTCGGCTCGGCCTCCGTGGTACTGACCGTCTCCCTGGCCCTCCACAGGAGGGAGAGGAGGAGGGACCCCGAGGCCTTCTCCTCCCAGGGGTTCACGGGTGCCATTGCCCTCTCCTTTCTGCTGTTGATCGCCCTGAACACCGCAGGAATGGGGCAGGACGCTTCCATCGCGTTGAAGCCGAACGGGCTCCTTCTATCCCCGCTCCTTGGCTTTACCCTCTCCGGAACGCTGGGCCTCCTGCTTCTCCTTGTCAGGAACGGCCCCCATCTGGACGATCGGCGCGGGGAGGAGGTGGGGAGCGTCATCAAGGGGGGGATCTCCGATTCATGGGCGCCTGCCCTGGGCCTTGGAGGCTTCCTCTTCATCTCCTTTTCCCTGATCCCCTATCCGTTCGCGATCTCCGCCTGGGCCGGCATGGAGCCGCAGTGGGCCCTCTCCATGTCCCTCGTATCCATCTCCCTCTTCATCATGTCCCTCTTCAACGGCTCGGGCATCCTGATCACCATAAGAAGGGGACTCTCCACGCCGAAAGGGGCCGTCATCGGAAACCTGATGATGATAGGAGGGGCGCTGAACCTGTTCTACCTTGGTATTCCCTTGCCATCGGCACCAGCGGGCATCATCTTCATCGTCCTTGTGGACCTCTGGATGATCGTGGACGCGATAACCGATTCGAGGCCGTTCAAGGGCGAGCCCATTGAGGTCGGACCCCCGGGGAAGCGGAGGATACTGGGATTCTCCAACCCACAGAAAGGCAGGCGGACGCCACACGTGTTCGGATATGCCATGGCCATCTCCAACTCGATCGCGTTCCTGCTGGCGATCGCGCTCACGATGTCCTTGAACTGGGCACATGCCCCCACGGGGACCCTCCTCAAGGGTCAGCTTCAGTTCCTGATGTTCCTGGGCATGGTCCTTCTCGCCCTGGGGGGTTTCTCCTGCTCCAAGGTCAACATGGATGAGCCCTCTCCCAAGATAATGGAGGAGCTCCACCTTGGCAAGGGCTCCCCTTCGACCGCCGCGGGGAAAGGGGCGGGGAAGCTCCATTCAGGAGGGCGGGTCTCGGGCAGGCTCAAGGTGCAGTGGATAACCGTCGGCGCGCTGACCCTCTGCCTGATATTCATCTCCATGGGGCTCTCTTTCTTCCTGTACGATATCGGGGAGAGGGACGCTGCCCTGGATGGGGACCTCAAGGTCGTCACCTACAACATCCACCAGGGGTTCTCCAACGCCGGGAGGGTGGACCTGGT
>JAUVCY010000299.1 GCA_030595585.1 Thermoplasmatota archaeon | reverse complement strand
ATGATTGGGGAGTAGATAAATTTTGGCCAGACGTTGTTTGAACGGGCGATATCTCCCTTCACCTGGGCCTGAGGCGTCCCCATTTCTCCAGTGCCTGTGACAGCTCCGCACCGTTTTGTGCTTTTTCTTCTAGCGAGATCCCTTCCTTCCAGGCCTCGATCGCCTGCATGGTGGCCTTCGCCCCGGCCCTCGTTCCCTTCGGATGTCCGTGAATGCCTCCGCTGACAAGAAGGACAAGGTCCTTCCCGTAGATGTCCAGAACCTCCGGCACAAGCCCGGGATGGAGGCCGCCCGAGCTCACCGGGAACGAGGACTTGATATGGCCCCAATCCTGCTCCAGGTTCAGAGGTATGTTCTCATCCAGATGGTCCGACCTGAGCAGATCGGCAAGGGCCTTCACCTCCTCCCTGCTTCCAACCAATTTTCCCACGGCCGTGCCGGTATGGATCTGATTGACACCTGCAAGTCTCATCAATTTCGCCAGGAACAGCATGGAGATGCCGTGGTGTGGATTCCTTGTGAAGGCGGCGTGCATCGCCCTGTGGGCATGTATTATCATGCCCGTGTCCTGTACGTGTTCCCTGATGGTCTGTACCGCGGAGAAACCCGCCACCACCACGTCGACCATGCAGTATATCCAGCCGGAATCGTGAAGGATATCGGCTCTTCTCTTCATCTCATCCGTCTCGGCTGTGATGTTGATCAATCCGTCCTTTTTCTCCCCTGTCTCCTTCTCGGCCCTGTTCCTGTATCTCGTCATCTGCTGGACCCTCTTGTCGAACCTGTTGAAGGTCTGGGATGAGAGGTTCTCATCGTCCTTGACCAGGTCAAATCCGCCCATCCACGTCTCGTAGGCCACCTCCGCATGCTCGGATGCGGAGAACCCTATCTTTGGTTTCGGCACGGCCCCCGTCAGCGGCCGGTCATGTACCTTGAACATATCCCTTATCCCATCCATTCCATGGAGGGGGCCCTTGTAGTGTCTAATGTACTGCGATGGGAGGCTTACATCTATCAGCCTGAGGTTCCTCACCCCTTTCATCCCGAAGATGTTGCCCGCTATCCCCGACATCAGCTGGGGCATGTTCCCCTCCTCCCACAGGTCAAGTGGATATGCGATCTTCACCAGATTTCCACGCATCTCGAACGCCATTGCCTGAAGCGATCTCATCCTCTCGGGCATCCGGTCCAGGGTGGTCCAGGTTCCCGTGGAGCTCTCGGAGGCGATCCTTCCTGCGGATTCGCTGAAGGACATGCCCTCCGGTGGCTCAAAGTAGAACAGTGCGATCAGCTCATCCGGTGAGGGTTTGTGATCAAGGTCCACGAACTCATCATACCAATCTATCTTCCTCATGGGGATATAGATGTGGGAGAGAATATAAACCTATTCGGTGCCCCTTTGAGCCTTCCCCTTCCGGTAGTTGTAGTAGATAACGCCGGCCAGGCCGAGGATGATCAATATTATCAACAGCAGGGCCCAGGGGGCCACTCCTTCATCATCCACTCCTTCGCCGGGCCCCTCCTCCAGCTTCAATTCCCTCAGGTCGTACCTCATCATCTCAAGTTCATAGTCGCCTTGGGCACCATCTGTCGGCTCCAGGGGCGAATATACGGCATTTCTCACGGAGGTGGGGTTCTCTCCCCCTTCCGGCACCTGGAACTGGACGCTCATGGTGTACTCTATCCTGAGCTCAACGTAATTGGTTCCCTGCAGCGGCCTCTGGACCTTCAATCCCCTTCCGATGATATCGAAGGTCCAGATGCCTGGACCGGAGATGTCGATCTCCGCGGTATCGTCACTGCTTCCAATGAGGGAGAGATCGCTCTGATGGTCCACCCTGCCGTCCCCGTCGGTATCTATTGTGAAGGCGAGGTCGGCCACCTCAAAATCTGACAGGTCAATGGTGGAAAAGCTCAGCCTGACACTCGCACGTGTGGCCCCCTGGGGGACCTCCACCAGTTTTGTCTGATTGACCAGACCCATGGGATTGCCCGTCTGATCGTTGTACCTGGAATACTCGCCGGACCATCCCGTAACCACCCCGACCGTCCCGACGATCTCCGTGCCGACCACATCCTGCTCGTCGTATACGTGGATCGCATCGGCGACCGTGACCTCTTTCCAGGTGCACTGGTCCCTGAGCCTCTGGAGGGTCAGGGCGATCCCAACAGCTCTCCTTGCGTCCACGATACCATATCCCTGAACGTAATCCACCGGTTTCCCCCACCAACCCGTGGAGTTAGCATCTCCCGCGACGTTTCCGTGCTCGGCGTCCGGCGGAAGGAATTTGGCGGATGCCTCGATGATCCACTCGGCGTCGTGGATCCGGGTAAGGGGGTCGGTGAACCACGCTTCCGGGTCATCTCCGGAGTAATCCTCATGCATGGGCGAGATATCCATGGAGGGGCACGCCTGCCAGAGCAGGGCGACCAGTCCCGCCACGTGCGGCGTGGACATCGACGTGCCGCTTATGGCAAGGTAGTATGGATTTGTGTTCCCGCTGAGCCACGTTCCCCCCGAGATCACCGTTCTCCTGGCCGATGTGGACCAGATGGCCCTCCCCGGGGCGCCGATGTCCGGATAGGTGTGATTGAGCCCTACCTTGCCCCTTGATGAGAAATCGGTGACGGCGGACCCGTCCCTCTCGTACGCTGCGACCATGATGGCAACGGGCGTGTTCCCCTGTCCAGAGGTGGTCAGCTCGACCCCCTCTGGATCGTCCCTCCCGTCGTTTCCTGCAGACCAGGTGGATACGACGTTGTTCTCGAAGGTGAGGGCCTCGATCACCTGTACTAGCATCGCCTGTGGATCGTACTCCACCACGGTCGAGTGCCAGGAGTTGGTCACCACCCGGATATTGTCCGGATTGGCGCCGGGGCGTGAATGGTCATATACCCACTCAAGGCTCTGTATGTAGCCATCCTCGGTAGGGGAGCTTCCCTCCTCCGGCAGCGACAGGGTTATCCCTAT
>JAUVCY010000209.1 GCA_030595585.1 Thermoplasmatota archaeon | reverse complement strand
CAATATCCTCATCAAACTGCTGACGAGGCCCGGCATGAGGCACAAGGAGCTGAAGGCGGAGATGGGCATCTCGGGGTCCACCCTCTCATTTCACCTCAAGAAGATGATCACGAAAGAGGTGATCCAGGAGAGGGGAGAGGGGAGGAAGAAGGGATATTTCGTTGTCGACCCGGATACCGCGACCCAGACACTGCTGGAATACAAGGCGTCGTTCATGGACGACCTTGTGGATGTGTTCACCGATACCTGGCTTGACCTCAACGTATGATGAAGAGGTCACCACCTCTCCTTGAGGTCGAGGGACACCGTGTACGAGCCCAGTTTTGGTATCAGCAGCGGCCCTCTCTTGTGGCGAGTTGACCTGACGATATCGATCACCCTGCGTACGTCACCAATATCTATCCCGGGCCCTATCCCGCTCAGGTCCCTCTCCTCATCGGTCACCACCGACATGTTCAGATCGGAGAGTATCTCCTCCGGACCCGATCCGAGAACATGGCCCGTGAGGATCTGATCCAAAATGGAGTAGGGCAGGCCCAGCTCCCCCTCATCCGTCTGCCCGGGGACCAGGTTGGCCGTGGGAGGCCTCCTGATGATCTCTTCCGGGACCCCCACCTCCCTGGCCATGTCCCTCACCTGCGTCTTGAACAGGTCGCCTACAGGCGCCATGTCCGAGGCTCCGTCCCCATGCTTGGTGAAGTAACCCAGGAGGATCTCGCTCTTGTTCGAGGTCCCCAGTACGTAACCTCCATCCCGGTTGGCCAGGCCGTAGAGGACCATCATCCTCGTGCGGGCGGCCACGTTGCCAAGCGCCATCCCATCGAGCTTCAGGGGAAATGCCTCGATCATGGGGGAGATCTCGATGATCTCCAGCTCGAGATCGTGGTTCCTGCAGCATGCTTTGGCTGGCTCCAGGTCCTCGCTGCTGAGGCTGCCGTTGGGAAGGAAGATCGGCCTCACCCTGTCCCGGCCCACGGCGGATACGGCAAGCTCCATCACAAGGGCCGAATCCAGCCCACCGGAAAGGCCCAGGAAGAGTGGTCCTGGCCCCCGGCACCTGTCCTCCAGGAGCTGCTCTATGATCCTGCGTCCATGCGGAGGAGGAGAGGGAATAAGGTTCATAGGTGACCAATGGTCATCGTTATATTTTCCATTTTGCATCCCAACTTTGACAGATCTAATCTAATCTGAATCCCAACATTGACAGATAGAATAGGAGATTAGCCGGTCAATGTTGAGAGAAGCCTCACTTTGACACTATATCCAAACACATATGTCAAAGTTAGGCTGAACCGATACTTCGGTGAAGGTTGGATGAATCTGTCGATTCATCAGGATCTTAGCCTGTCGAAGTTGGGAGAAGCCTCACTTTGGCACCCATATATGCTCATTTGAGTCAAAGTTAGGTTGAATGCTTCGAAGGGGGGAGAAAGTTTAATCTACTATCTTTCTGCTTTCCTTTCAGGGATAAACTTGGTGAACTTCAAGATCGAGAACATCATTGCGTCCACGGACCTGAACCAGAAAATGGACCTGGAGGATATATCAGGGAAGCTTGAGCACTCTGAATACAATCCGGGAAATTTTCCCGGGGTGATCTGGCGGCCTCCCACCCAGTACGGCGTGGCGCTGATATTCGAGGACGGCAGGGTGATGTGCACCAATACCAGGTCCAACGATGAGATAGAGGAGCTCCTCAGCCGGCTGATCAAGAAGCTGGAATCGCTCGGCGTGCTGACGCCCAGGACCACCTGCCCGAGCTGCGATGCGGTGGTGGATGCGGAGGATGTGGTCTGCATCGAGTGCGGAACCCTTCTCCAGAAGTAGAGGCGATTGAATGGAAAGCTACGCTTACGACCCCATTGGTGAGCTCATGGAGCTCGATATGTGGTTCGGCTGGAGCAGAAGGATCATGACGCTTCAGACCATGCTCTCTCCCCCCAAACGCAGGATATGGCCCTATATCGTTCTCCCGCTCTGCGGTCTGTTGGGTTTATCTGCGATCTGTGTGGCCTCTTATCTTCTGTTCTTCTATTGATCTACACGGATATCAACGTGCTCGATACTCTCTTGACATCCTTCTTGTACTTCTCCGGGCATGAGACGGATATGCACCAGGGGACGGAGGGCCTCTTCTGAAGGGCCCTTGCAAGTGGTGATATCCTGGAGAGGTACTCCACCCTGTCGGCGTGTATCTTGATGTCCGTCCTCTTCAACCTGGGCTCTGATAGCGTGAGGCTGGGGTCAGGCACGTCGACGATAACGTACCCCTCGGGGACCGAGGCCTTCTTCTCTATCTCCCTCTCTATCCTTGCCGTCTCCTCCGGCCTCGATATCCTCCCCACCAGCTCCCGGAGCTCCAGGGAGGAGGTGTCCGCGCCCGTGATATATTCGGACTCTATCCTGAATGCCAGTTTGAACAGCCTCCTGAAGCGGAGCCTTGTGGCGATATCCCCCGCGTAGCCCCCGAACTTCCTCATCAGGGGCAGGACCTCACCATCGGACAGCTTCCACATCTCCTCCAGCTGCTGGTCGGAGAGGGCACGGGCACCACGACACATCATCGATTCCGATATCCGCGCCGTCTTGTGGAAGTAGACGGAACTGTACATCAGTGACCTTGCGACCAGCATCCCCTCAAGGGCGGAGATTCCTCGCTTCTGGATCATCATCTCACCGTGGAAAAGGATGGAGGTCTGAACGATCCTGTCCAGGTCCACTATGCCGTATGCGACCCCCGTGTACCTGGAGTCCCGCAGGAGGAAATCCAGCTGGTCGGCGTCCAGTGCGGAGTGGATGATCTGCGGAAGATATCTCCTGGAGGAGAAATATGACTGGCCGTCCTGGACCTTGAGCGTTTTCTGCTCTGTCTCTACCGCCTCCCCTTCCTGGCATATGAGCCCAGCGACCTCTGCGGGGTCCAGGTCGAAGGACTCCAGTATCTCGGGGATGGACCGCCCCCTATCCAAGTTCTCGTACCCTTCCCACCAATGGAGGTCCCAGGGCTCCACCTTTCCCGTGATCAGCTCGGAGGTTATCTCCATGTGGTCCATCCCGATCCTCTCGTGAAAGACCGATTCCAGCGTATGAGAATAAGGTCCGTGCCCGAGGTCATGGAGGAGCCCGGCAACCCTGACCAACGTCGCCTCCTCCGGAGGAAGCTCGAGGGCAGATGCCAAAAGGCCGGCGACGTGAGATGTCCCCAGGGAGTGTTCGAAGCGTTTATGGTGGGCCCCGGGGAACACCAGATATGCCATTCCCAGCTGATGTATTCCGGTGAGCCTCATGACCTCGGGGGTCTGCGCAAGCTCCAGCAAAGGGCCCTCGAGTACAATCGTCCCGTGAACGGGGTCGTTGATTATCTTCCTCTTCTTCATCAAAGGGTGTAGGGCCCCCTCATTGATTAATGATTTCTATGTTCCCCACAATACGGGCACGTTTCCGATTTGAACCGTAAATGATATAAGATATCAGCTGCAATCGAATTGGGTGGGGGGTTATGAGACGGATTACCACGTTCCTGATAGTATCGGTGATGCTGCTGAATTTTGTCCATCTGTTTGATCACGGGTCCTCGCTGAACTTTCGGACCGATGATCATACCCGGGGAAACATCACTTATTACAACTCCACCACATTTTACGTCACGCAAAACATCACCATTGCCTCCGGGGAGACATGGATCTTCGACGATACAACCGTGATCTTCAACTGTTCGTATGATGGTGAATTCGGGATCGAGGTTCTGGAAGAGGGCAGGTTGATTATCAGGAACGGATCGTTGTTTACCATCAACAGGACCGATAATAATTCCGACACACGGGGATATAACTACTTCATCGAAAGCAGGGGATATGTGGAGATCCTGAGATCCAGTATATCCCATGCTGGATGGTCTCTGGAACATCCGGGGGTTATGATCGGTGGTTGCAGGATCCAGAACTCCGTATTCATTAGAAACTTCGATGGTATTACAATAACTGCCGCATGGAATTCTATATTGAACAACAACTCATTCCTCGAATGTGAGAACGATGGGATATCCGGATATTTCTCCTCAAACAGCTTCACACTCCGTGATAACACAATTAGCGATTGCGGAGGATGGGGTTTCTACGACCGGTCTTTAAATTACAAATACGATTTCAAGTTCGTGAACAACACCCTGCGGAACTGCACCTCGGGCGTGTACATGTGGAGAACAAAGGGCTTCACCGCCCGGGATAACCATTTGGAGAACATCACCGGCAGGGGATTTGAGATCCTTCCGTGG
>JAUVCY010000133.1 GCA_030595585.1 Thermoplasmatota archaeon | reverse complement strand
TCGCCAGATGAGTAGATGAAGGGTTACTTTCCTTTATCTATCTGGCGATACAACCTAACTTTGACATATGAGTACGGACGGATGTCAAAGTGAGGCTTCTCCCAACATTGACCGGCTAATATCCTGATGAATCGGTAGATTCATCCAACCTTCACCGAAGTATCGGTTCAGATCCTATTCGATCTGTCAATATTGGGATTCAGATCCTATTCGATCTGTCAAAGTTGGGATACAAGAGTAAAGTGTCGATCAGGATGCTTCCGTGGGTACCCAAAGTATCTCTTCCCCATCCGCATCCATCTTCTTTGAGATGAAATGTTGAGCCACAGATCCGATGGCGCAGAATATCAGGGCGACGACCAGCTGGGTGATCCTCAATGTCGGTTCCTCCATCGAATCCAGTATGGAACCCAGAGCTATGGAGAGCATGACCCCACCGAAGAATGCGGAGAACACGAACATGAACCTCCCTGATATGATCACGAAACCGAAGAAGAGCAGAAGGCCTATGATCTCCTTCAGGATCCCAGTGTCCCCTGGCAGGAACGGTGAGATAGCGTCAACAAAGACTATCGATGTAAAGAGTGCAAGAAGCATCACCAGGGTCCCCCTTCCCACGAGGCCGCCCACGAACGTTATGATCAATCCCGCAAGTAACATGAACCAGAATGGCAGGGAAAAGTATGAGTTCAGGCCCCACAGCAGGATATATGAGATCAATCCCCCCGCCAGAGCACCGATGAAGAACTCTACCTCGGTGAGCCGGAGCAGCATCTTTCCGAAGAACACGAAGAAGAGCCCTATCAACAACAGGAGGATGAGCGTAAGTATGTATAGATCACCTGAGGGTATCTGAAGGTCCAGAAACATCTGCCATCAACTCTACAACCTTTAACCTAAACGACACTATTTAGTATTTGTTGGAATGTCAGCTGATTTTGGTACGGTTCCCGTTACACTTCGGGTATCAATCCATCGTCGAACTCCTCATCATCTGTCAGGTCCGGAGGGGGCCCATCCGATGGAGACCCCTCCATATCCATAATGGACACCTCCACCGGTTCTAATCCACCATCATCCAACCCATCCTCAACCTCCTCGTTGCCCACCACAACACCTTCCACGGACACGATCTCCAGGTCGTCCGGCAGTTCATCCTCGGTGAGCGACATCTCGATCACTGGCGGACCCCCTTCCATCCCATCATCCATGGGTTCAATAAGGGTCTCCTGAAGGTCATCGCTGGACGGCTCCTCTGATCCATAGTTATCATCCTCTCCAGGCGGAGGGAGGACCTTATCGCCCCTGAACCATATGAACAGGAATACCCCCACGGCAAGCAGGGCCAGGATCCCACCGATGACCATCAGTGGAACAGGATCGAATGCACCCCCCCCCGAGCTGCCGGAAACCATGAGGTCCACATGCTGTACGTTGTTATCCTCATTTGTTTCGTTCATCGTTTCCACGATGGGTCGAACGCTAACGTAAATGGTGTGATTTCCACCATCTTCCGGCGCATAAAAAAGTATGTTCAGCTCCTCCTGCGGCGCTGTTTTGGGATCCAGTATCGAATTGGACCTCCGCGAGGCCAGCTCCTTGCCATCCAGGGAATCCAGATAAAGGGTCACCTCGAATCCTCCTATCATCGGGGAGTTCCCCCTGTTCTCGATGACCACGGCTGCCGAGAGGCCCTCGCCTCCATCCACCGTCTGTTTTGACAGAAGTATCGACCTTACCGAAAGGTCCGGGAAGTAGGAGAGCTCAAGGGTGGCCCTGTTATCGGTCTCGTCCATCTCCAGTATATCATCTTCGAGATCCAACCACACCTCGATAATGTAGGTCCCAGGGTCTTCCGGGGTCCATATATCCGTTATGGTCTGTTCACTGTCAGAACCGAAATATGGTACAATATCGATGGTTATCGGAGAAAGGAGGTCTCCGTTGATCAGGAAAGCGCAGGTGAAATCCGTGCCATTGGCCGCACCGATGTTCTCAATAGATACCGACAGGGAGACCTGATCTCCCAGATATCTCCCGGGTGGTTCCGCCGAGATCTCGGATGACACCCTGATATTGGGGAGGGCCCTTTCGATGGATATGGGCCAGCTCTCCCCTATCGACGCGGCATCGGATAGGAGTGAGATCGTCCCCTCCAACAGTTCCAGGGAGTCCGGAGGTCTTACAGTTACCATGACCACGAGATCGTCACCCGGATATAGTGTGCCGGACGGGTCGGTTATATTGGTATATGGCAGGAGCCCGCTGTCCACCTTGACCAGATAGTCAATGGCCACATTACCCCGATCGCTCAGCTCCAACCTGAACTCCACCTCATCACCCTGGTTCGGGTCAAGCTCACGATCCAGTTCAGATGACATGATATAAACAAGATCTGCATCCGTATCTATGACCACAGTATAGGTCATCTCCTGTGAATAGGTGGAATTGCCCACGATCTCACCTGAAATGATGATCTGGGCAGTCACTCCGGGGGACTCGTGCCGGGGTATCACCACCTTCAAAGTGATCTCCCTTGACTCCTCCGGTTCAAGTGCGAACTCGTACATGTCCAGGGTAGCGGCCCAACCGCTTATGGTGCCGTTCACCTGCATACCAACCTCAAGTGATACATCACCCTGGGTGTTCCCGCTGTTGTCGATGAAGAAGTTCAGTTCCAGCTCCATTCCCGGGTCTGATACCAGGTCAAGCGGACCCTGGGGCCTCAGGGATATCTGGGTCACATTGGTCCGGGCGAGGGTCAGGACCAGAAAACTACCCGCATCCTCGGAGTAGGCCTTCAAGGTCGCATTGGCCCGGCTGGGACCATCCCGGGCGGTGACCTCGATCAGATCGCCCTCGATATAGCCCGATTTGAGCAGCGCAAGGTCTCCCGAGAAGCGCCCCAGGGTGTTGGTGGTCACCTGCAGATACTCGGAGGTCCTGATATTGGAGAACTCGACGAGGGCCCCATCGACCGTATCTCCCCCCTCATCCAACAGCTCGCCCGTGATGATGTAGGAACGGTCTCCCGGGTCGCTGTCGATGATCTCGATATCCTGGGTAAGCTGATTGTTGAGCTCATCATCTTCAGATATCGATCCAGGCGCAGGATCCACATCGGCGAGTACGGTCACCACCCCTCCACCCGATACGTCCGGTGTCCAATTGAAACTGACATTCTGTTTTCCACCGGCCTGTATGTGGTCTATTCTTATCGTGTCAAGCAGAAGGGAGTCGATCACCAGGTCGACGTCAACATCTGCCGCCCACCTCTTCCCTAGGTTCTCCACCTCCACAACGAGGGTCGACGGGTCCCCATCCGCCAGGTGGCTGGTAACGCCATCCACCTCCTCCCCATCACCGCGGATCATGTGTATCATTGGGATGGTGAGGTCCGGAAAAGCAGGCGCAGCTGAAAATACCCTGGAGGCCTGATTATTGGTCTCATCTATCTCCTCCTTATCGTTGCCGGGGTCGACAATGACCGATATGGTGTGGTCCCCGTCCCCCAGGACGGTCCACGCCATCTTCGCCTCCTTTGTGGTGGAGACGGAGTCAAGGACCGTATCCCCGATAGTGCTCTCGGTTCCATTGTATATATCCTGAAAGCGGACCCTGACGTTCGAGGCGGCCGAGTCCCCCACATTTGTGATAAGGCAGTTTATCTCGACATCCATGCCCTCCACCAGATCTGCTGGGTCAATATTGAGGTAGATATCGTCGGGAGCCCTGATCAGAAGATCGATCGCCTGCTGCGTAATGAAATGACCTTCGATGTAGATGTCCGTAAAATCATCCAGGTTCAGGTCGCCCACGAGGCCTGCAGAGGAAAAATCCACATCAGGTACGCTCAGGTTCCAGTAGGGGCTTCCGTCCGAGGAGAGGCAGTATATCCAACCCCCTGCAAAGAATATCGATTCAGGCCTTGAATCGTCATTCAGATCGCACAGGATCGGGGGGGAGTATAATCTCGCAGAGGTGGTACTCTGCAGATCTGACCAGATCTGCCGCCCCAGGTCGTTCCCCCCGTCCCTGTAGATCTCATAGGCTGACATACGTATCTTCCAGCTGGTTGAGAATACCCTTGATGAAATAACGATCTCCTTGGTACCGTCCCCGTCCAGATCGCCAATGGCACAGGACGCATCGATGGTCCCCGGGACATTGCTGATGACCACAACCTCATCCAGCGAGTAGGAGAGGACCCGGATACGGCTGAATCCGGGAATTGAAGGGTAAACTACCACGATGTCGGCGATCCCGTCACCGGTCACATCACCTATCACGGGCATCGGTACCGGAGGAGAATGCACATAAGGGGCGGGGGTGCCCAGTGAATATGATACGTTCCCAAGCAGCTGTCCTGTGAACTTCACCGCCGTGGTGGACAGTATTGTTCCTGCGGAGGAGAGGGAATTTACCACGATCCTCTTTATCTCCCCCGTGCTGTCATATATCGCCGGCGGAGAGAGTATCTCATCACTGCTTCCAATGGAGTAGTTCCACAGCTGGGACCCGTCGGCCCCATCGATCCCATAGAGCCTGTTACCCACTCCCACGATGATATCCTCCACACCATCAGCGTCGAGATCGTGGGCGATGGGTGAAGACCATCGGATCGCGCCCTGGGTGGGGAGCGAGATGTTCCAGAGCATATCGTCCTCATACGCCGATGCGTTCCAGCGATATCCTGACGCATCCAACGTTACGTTGGGTCGAAACAGTGCGATATGCCCCTGGAGCGGCGTATCGGTAAAACATGCAACCACCTCCGGGGCTAGGTCATCATCAACGTCCACAAGGGCAGGTGATACCGTCATGAAATTGGTCATCGAGCTGTCGATATCCCTGAGGTCCACTTCCCACATGATCTCCCCCCCATCCCCATCCAGCATCCTGACGTGGGTGCCATTGGAATCCACAATACCGAAAACATCGGACTCCGGAATTGCATCGAATTCTATCAGGTTGGTCATACCGGAACCCACAGCACCGAGGCCGTTGGCTCCACCAGTGATCGTCCAGTTCACGGCAGGTTCTCCGATACCCCTTCCCGACGTTGCCCCCTCTCCCTCATGTGTTGAACCACCGCCGATGAAAGGCCAGTAGATCGTATCCACATCCCGGGTCGCAGGATCTGGACCTGGTTCATTGGTCCAGATCGATCCACTTGGAACAGCGTTACCGCCTGCACTTATCAAGAACAGCAGTACAAAAGAGAGTATCAACTTCCGTCCGAAATGGTGACCCCGGGGTATTTCTACTCTCAACATGTTCACTCCACCCTGTTCGTTTGCCCAATGTATATTATCCTTCCTTGATATAATCATATTCTCTATAATTTTGTATATTTTACTACATGAAGGGTTATTTATAATAATACGAATGCTTTATAGGGCTGTTATCGGCCGATCAGGTCCTGATGGCAAGGCTGTTGATGAGAACGATTTAATATAGATGTTCACATTCTCCGCCTGAAACGGGCAAGATAGATGGTGATACGGAGGAAAACCCATGTCGGAAGAGGAGCTGAATATGGCCAAGGGAAGGCTGGCCAAACTATGGGACGCTTATGAGGCCCTTGATAAAGAGAACAAGTACACACTGGCGAGTATCAAGGAGCTCAACGACAAGGCCAGGGAGAAGGATCGGATAGTCTTGACCCTGCGTGAACTTATTGAGAGCAGGGATACCGAGAACAGGAAACTGGACATCCAGAAGTCATCGCTTCAGAACCAGGTGGAAGACCTCAAGATCAGGTACGAGGATCAGCTTTCCGATCTGGAGAAGGAGAGGTCGCGCTACAGGAAGCTCTACCGGATAACCGAGGACCTGGAGATCGAGGTTGACTCGCTGAGAAAGGGCGTGGATGAGAGGGATCAATGGTTCAAGGCCAACCTGATGCCCCTTTCCGAGATCCCCACGCTGATAGAGCTCAGGCAGAAGATGATCGGACGGTTTCCATCCATCTCATCAACAAATTACGAACTCGAGCGGATCAGA
>JAUVCY010000224.1 GCA_030595585.1 Thermoplasmatota archaeon | reverse complement strand
CCCCACCTCCAGCTCCATCTCCCTCTGGACCTCCCTGAAGTGGTCTCCCGGGTTCTCCATGATATATTCGTATATCTTCTTCCTGTTCTCCTGATCCAGCAGGTTCTTCGCCTTGAGGCGGGAGTAGCCGACAATGCCGATAATGATAAGTACAATTATGATCACAAGAAATGCTATCATCGGTAAAAAGGACATACTTAAAGCCGCCATCTCCTTTTCATCACCACCGGGAGCAGGCATACCAGCGCCCCAAGTGTCCTGTGGGTCGGAGTCGATACCACTGTCTCCCTCAAGGTCCCAGTAACCATCATCATATAACCTCAGAGCCGTGTTGTCGGTATCACCCTCCCCCCCCACAGTGGAAGGGGGCTCCTCATCAGGAACTTCGACGACCAGTATCATCGATGTGTACGGGGTCACGAAGGAGTATTGTACGCCCAGGTCGACGATCTTCTGGATGGTGGTGTCATTCTCCCCGTTGATGGCTATCTGGTCCATCAGGAAGAGTATCTGCCTCTGGGCCCAGAGCCTCCTGATAAAAGGCATGTCGTAGTCCCCGGCGGTTGGGAAGCTCTCCTCGAACACGCGTGTTCCCTCGGACGTCTGGGCGGTCACCGTCGATGTGATCCTCTCTAGGTTATCGTATCTTCCAACCACAACTATCTCGGAACCGTGGAACAGGCTGGGAGCCCACGTTGGCATCACCATGTTGGTGCCCATGGAGTACTGGAACTGGATGTCCTTCAGCAGTGGGATCGAGACCGTGTCGTAGAAGCCGGTCATCGCATGGGCCGCATTCGATCCTTCGGGAATGCTGACGGCCACCCCATTGTTCTCAAGGGAGAGGGCGTTGAGGAAGTCGAAATCCAGGTCCTGTCCGAAGCCCAACGAGTAGATGGATACGCCTCCGGTGTTGGCCCCTTTGATGTTCTCCCTTATCACAGCGGTGTTCGTGACCCCCGCGGATGGAAGGCCGTCTGTAAGGAAGATTATTATTGGTACTGCCTCCTGGTTATCATCGAATATGTTCAGGCCGTCGAGCAGGGCCTGATCGATGTTCGTCGAACCTGATGCTATGATCTCGTTGATGTATGCGGCAGCGTCATCCGTGTTATCCGATGTGGCGGGCATTATCTCAGTTGAATATGGTGTGACGTCTGCGCTGAACGTGATCACGTTGAACCTGTCCTCCTCGTGGAGCTGATGGACGATCTCGTCGAACGCGTCCTTCAGCTGTTCTATCTTGGTCCCTGCCATGGATCCGGACCGGTCCAGCACGAAGCAGATGTCCTTGGGCATGTAGTTCCCCAGATCCTCCAGTTGAGGTGAGAAAACGTGCATGAAGTAGCCGCCCGTCCCATCCTCGTATCCGTAGAGTGATCCGTCAACAGGCGGCGCCTGTTCCTCGAATGTGATCTCGATGTTGTCGTTGGAGGCGGGCACGAACCCGTAATTGTATAGCTTCATGGAGTTCCCCTGGGGGCTCTCCTCCTGCAGATCGATGTTGGTTGGATCGTGAGTGAACGATGTGATGGGTACCGGGGCCCTCATCGTGAATGTGAATGATGCGGTCTTGAAAGACGTGTAATCCCCCATCTCATGCATCGGTACGCTTATTGAATACTCCCCCAGGTTCTTCCAGAGGACCTGTTCGTATCGATAGGATAAAGTTATGTTGCTTTCGGGCCCGATGTTCAGGTTGATAGAATAATAATAGGGATCGATGGTTCCGGAGAGCTTGATAGCGGTCTTGTTCTGATCCTTTGCATCGTCGTACTGCTGGTCTGCCGTCTGTTTCTCCACCACGTCCGCATAGAACGTCTGCTCATCGATCACGAGAGAGAGGTTGGACAGAAATGAACCGCGGGGGATCCTGAAGTAGTGGACCACCTCGTTCATCTGGTCGGCTGTATTCCTGACGGTCTTGGTCACGTCGGTAACGGCGTAGTGGTTCCCAACGATCATCTCAACATCGATGCTGTCGAACACTATGGAGGGGTCCGCACCGCTTACAGGGCTGAAGTTGGGGACGAGAACCATCAATATCGCAAGGGCCATTATCCATATGGACACGTATTTCCTCATTGCTAACACCGATATAACCATGGGAATGTCTTTATTAAGGAACATTGGAACACTTATTAGACAATTGTGCAATGTTATCAATGGGTTCAGATCGATTTTATTAAAAAAAAAGGGGCCCGGATATCGGGCCCCACGTGTTCATTCAAGATCTGATGATGTTACCGGTCACCAGGGATCGGCCTCGTCTTCGTCTCCTTCGACCTCGTCCTCATCCTCGTCCTCATCATCCTCTTCTATCTCGATCTTCTTCTCCTTTACCGGGTCCTTCACCGGGGTCTCTTTCTTCTCCGATGTCACCTTCGCCTCATTCCTGTTGTTGGTCATCCTGGCGAACATGAACACGGCGATCAGAATGAATATTCCCAGCATTACGCTCCCCGCTCCCTCGGAGATGATCTGCCCATCATCCTTCACGACCTGGACCTGTTCGGAGGGAATGATCCTGTCCTTTATCCTCACTGAAAAGGATTCGGTCTCCGCCTCGGAGTAGGTCCTGCTCCTCCCCTGAATATCCGAATATGAGAAAAATACGGTGAAGGAGTATGTGGTCCCATCGCTGATCTCCTTACCTGCCCTTATGGTGATGGTAAAGGTTATCGTGTCCCCCGGCTCAAGGTCTCCAAGGTCCTGTTCTTCCGATATTATTTCGAACAGGGCGGAACTGTACGGGATCATGGCCATTATATCAGACGCGGTGGAGCCTCCGTAGTTCATGACGGTCAACTCAACGTCGAACTCCTGGTTCCGGTCCACAACGGGCGCTTCGACCTTGATAATACGCATATCTGGCAGTTTCTTGTATATGTCGAACCTTATGTACAGGTTGCTGCCGGAGAACATCTCATCGGAGGTTCCAATGTCATCCAGGTATGCGAAATATATGTTGCCGTAGTAGACGCCATTGAAATACCTCATTTCACCATCCGGTCCGAAATGGAAGGTGTAGTGGAATATATCGCCAGGTCCAACGTCCCCTATCACCAGAGAAGGATCTGTGGATATGAACCCCGTCGAGGATGAGGTGAAGAAACAGGAGAGGTTCTTGGCCCCTCCGAGCCCCATGTTCTGCATCTCCACTGTAACCTCCACGGACCGGTCATCCAGTATGTCTCCCACCTCGATATTGAGAAGCCTGAACGATGGCTGTCGTGCCCTGACTTGAATGTATGATGTGAACGTCAGGCTTACTGGGTTGAAGTTCTCATCGTACCCGACCATGTCCACCTGAAAGAAATTGATCCCGGGCATGGCATCATCCCGTATCTTGGCGTAGAAGTAGAAAGAGTCCGACTGGGTGGAGGTCGATGTCGAGGCCGATAGGCCGCTTCGGTATAAAGGTGGAAGAGTTGTTATATTTTCATCACCGTTCGAATAAGGGGAGGAGAAGGGCGAACCTCCATCCGTATGGATACGATATTCCAGATGCAGGAACCGATACATCTCGTAATTGTACACCCTCAGCCGCATGTACGCGTTTCCGGTCCCTGGATACTGGTTCTGGCCACTATCAATATACCCATTTATATTGGGACCTGCGGGATCGGGTAGCACCTCGATCAACAGGTATTGATTGTAGGTACCACTACTATCCTCGGGATAATCTATCTGCTGCATGATGTTCCTGTGCTCGTATCTACCGATCTCATCCCAGCCTCCCGCCTCCTCTTCCTCCACGACGTTTCCCGTAATACCCGTATCCTGGTACTTTACCTTGTAATCGATAGGTAGCTTGTAGAGGCCTGGTGGCAGTCTTGGCAGGAAGTTGACCAGGGAGAAGGTCACGGTCGACGAACCACCCACGGCAAGGGTTGGTATCTCGAACTCCTGAGGCTCATATTCGTCGTCTGCATAATCGTTCTCATCGTACCAGATGGCTCCACTTCCGTAATACTCCGCTCTATCAGTGTCCAAAGCTACAACTATATCGGTCAGGTCCACATTTCCCTCGTT
>JAUVCY010000096.1 GCA_030595585.1 Thermoplasmatota archaeon | reverse complement strand
AGTTGAAAATGATTTTGCTGTTGGATGCTATGGAGGTATGGTTGGCTTTGTTGAAAATAACAATATAATAGGAAAACAGGTTAAATATGATGGAAATCTCTCTTTGAAAAATAATAAATTGAATGCAGACCATATTGTATTCTATGGCAATACGGAGTTCATCGGAAATGATGTAACTGGTGCTGTTCATATCGATTATACAAATCAGAAGAGATCTATTAATGAGAACTCATTCAACAGTGAGGTTGACTATTTTAATTTTATTGAGAGAACAACTCCTCTTGACCTTCAGTACAACTCTTGGGGTCTTGATTTTGGAGTGGAGTGGATATTAAACATTGACGATGTTGACGGGAATGTCGACTTCGAACCGTATTATGATACTGATGGAAAACTGACCGATGATGATGGAGTAGCTAATGGTTGGGAGGTGAACAGGGGACTGGATATGTACTCCGCTGATGGACTTGATGAGGATCAGGACGGGGACGGATTGACAGCGAGAGAGGAGTATTTCGCTAACATCACATATCATCTGGGCGGATACAATCCCTTTGAACCCGATACCGATTTTGACGGCTTGACGGATGATATCGAGGTAGAGATTGGTTCCGATGGTAATTATCATGATACTGATCGCGATGGGATGGACGACCTCTGGGAGTACGAGCACGGTCTCAACCTATCAGATGACCAAGACCGGTTCGACGATATTGATTCCGACTGGGACGACCCTGAACACTGGATAGGAGACGGGTTGAAGAATTACGAGGAGTACGAACTTGGTACCAACCCAAACAAAGGTGATTCTGACGATGACGGTATGGACGACGGTTGGGAGGTGGAATACGGACTTGATCCCGTGATCGACGATGGTGGGGATGATCTTGATGGAGATGGTTTCTCTAATCTGAAAGAGTATCGAGGAGGAACCGATCCCACGGATCCTGACCATTATCCCTATGTACCTTCAAGGAACATACCAGGGGCAATTTTATTGTCTTTCCTAATATTCATTTTAATACCTGCAATTGTGATCGTGTTAATAATTCGCAGTCTGAAGGAAAAGAAGGACGACGATAATGATGTTATCGAGGGAGATACCAGTAATAATGACCATAATGTTCTCTGAGGAAACCAAAAAATAACCCCTACTCCTTCACCATTAGCATAAGGGGGCCCTCCAGAGGGTGTTTTCAGAGTTCCAGGTGGTAAGTCCAATGAAGTTCTTCAGTAAAAACAAGATCAGGTTCGAGACCATTACGGTAGAGAGGAGGTCCATTGTTTTCCGGGCCCTCGAGGGCAGAGGGTGGACGCTGATAACCGACCCCTATCAGATAGATATGGACAAGACCCCCGAGAAGCTGCGAAAGATCGCCATGAAGAATGCCAGGGAGCTCCACGGAGAGCTGGTAGTGGAGACCTGGGATCCCCTGTACCTCAGGCAGCCGTACAAGGGCCTGACATATTCGGCCTGGAGGCAGATGACCCCCGAGGAGATCCAGCAGAAGAAGGTGGAGAGGGAGAAGGATAACACGGGCAGGCCGGATTACTCCGATACCATGGGTACCCTTGAGGACCTCAGCAGGAAGATGCTGGACAAGCCGAAGTTACAGATCAACACGGAAGATATGAGCACCATCGACCAGATGGCCAAGGACTCGGAGTTCTCCGTGGCCGCTGGAATGGTCTACGGGAGCAAGGACAAGGACATGGAGACGGTCTCCGCGGACATAGAGACCGTATCCGTCGAGAACCCTTACGATCATTTCGGCGAAACGGGAAGGGACCTGATCAAGAGCACCTCCTCGGCACCTGGCACGACAACCGTCGGCGGGAACCTGCCCGGCGTTCAGTCCGGTGGAGGTCCCGTTTTCGACGAATCGAAGAAGCTGGAGCTGTTAGCGGCACCCGTACAGGAGGAGCTGAAAGTGGTGGACCCGCTCGCAATGATGATGGCCGCGGCAGATGAGGCACCGCCCGATCTGGCGCAGATGCAGGAGAAGGTTCAAACAGGCGATACCCTGCCATCTCTGGCCCACGCTCCTATCCCCGACGCGTCAGATAAGACGCTTGAGTTAAAGCAGACGGAAGAAGGACAGTGATAACCTGTCCGGTGGATCCTCCCTCCGGGAGATATCGGGAGTGGGGCTCAAGGGCGTTGAGGAGGGGTGGGTGAAGGGTGAGGTCGTCTACATCGATGGACCGGTATCCTTTCTGGGGGATGTTGACCCGGATAAGGGAACTCTCGAGAGGGGGGGCGAGGTCCTTGAGATCGACGACCGGATAATGGTCTTTTCGGAAGGGGCCGGTTCCACGGTGGGGTCCTATGTCATATATAACATGAGGTTGAACGGAGTCGCCCCAAGGGGCATGATAATGTGCAAGGCCGATGCCATTATAACCATTGGTTGCATAGTGGCGTCCATACCGCTCGTCCACAGGATTGGGTCGGATGATCTCAGGGAAATAGGGAGGTCAGGATGGGCCGAGATCAACTCATACCTGGGACTCGTGAGGGTGGGAACCGGGAAATAATGCAGGTGATGAAGATGTTGGATATGTTGAAGGAGATAGCTAAGACCGTCAACAGCAAGATAGAGGTTGATCCCGATGCAAAGGAGCTCATGGAGGCAAAGGACCGCACGGTAGCGCTAATATTCACGGATATCGATAAGAGCTATGTCCTCTCCGTGAAGGGAGGACGGATGGAGGAGCCCTACGAGGGGACCATGGACTCGCCCACCCTGACGGTGACCACCGATAAGGAGACGATGATCGCGCTGATCGAGAAGAAGCTCAATCCGCTCATGGCATACGCCATGAGGAAGATCAAGGTCGAGGGCCCCATAGATGAGGTGATGGTCCTGAAGGACTTCTTCTAGGGCCATCTGGAGAACGTTTTTACCCTTCTGCCAAAGGTTTTATATCATCCGTCCATAATAGCGAACTTGTCTAGTATAATGGGGGATAAAGGAGTGGTCCCGGAAAGTAATATCAAAAGGCCAGGAACGGGAGGTGTCAGCATCAAGACCATCCCGCTTCTACTGGCGATCACAGCACTCCTCTTGACGGCAATCGTCCCGCTCAACTCCGTCGGTTCGGAGGAAGCTCCTTTCGCCGAGAACCTCCCCCCCGCTGCCGACGCCGGCGAGGAGATCACGGGTGCCCTGATGAACGATATCATCGTTCTGAACGGCAGCGCCTCGACGGACGAGGATATCGATAACTGCACCTGGGAGTGGACCTCAACGTCCCACCCTTCTATAGTCCTGGAGAACGGCAATTCCTCGATGCCCTCCTTCACGGTAGAATACGAGGATACCACAATAGTGTTCGAGCTGAAGCTGATAGATCCACAGGGTCTGAACTCGACGGATGAGGTCCAGGTCATCGTGGAGATGAACCAGGACCCCAGGGCGAGGATCCAGCTTCCCATTCCTTCGGGGGACCCGTACATCGAAGGGACCGTGATGGAGTTCACGGCAAACGGAACGTCCGATACGGAGACTCACAACGATCTTCTGTCATACGACTGGAGGTCCAACGTGTCGGGATCCCTTTCAGATCAGGTATTCTTTCACAGGGCGCTGTGGGACCTGGGCTGGCATACGATATCCCTGAACGTCTCGGACCCGAACGGCGGCTGGGATGTGGCCGAGGTTGAGATATTGATCAGGGAGACCCCCATGGAGCCCATCGCGGAGATCAACAAGCTCATCCTGAAGAAGTTCCCCACGAAGTTCTACCTGAAGGATGAGGTGATAACCCTCGACGGCTCCCGGACCACGGACCCGAACATCGAGGACGAGCTGACCCTCATCTGGAGGACGAACCTCTCCAGCGGAGAGGCCCTGGGATATGGGGAGAAGCTCAACGTCACGCTCGGGGAGGGGATCCACAACATCACCCTCACTGCAACGGACCTGGATGAGCTCACATCGGTCGATTGGGTCCACATCGAGGTCAGGAACAGGCCGCCGGTGGCGATCATCCACGGCCCGGAGATAGTAAATGTCTCGGAGGAGGCAACCTTCAGGACGGACCTCTCCTACGACCCTGACGGGGACGAGATCCAGTTCACCTGGTACTTCGAGGGAGGGGATATACTCTCGGGAGCCGAGGCCTCACAGGCCTGGGTGGATTGGGGGATATACAACGTAACCCTTGAGGCCGATGACGGCAGCGAGCTCGGAGCTCTTGCCAACGAGACCGTACAGATAATCGTCAACGCCCCACCGGTGGCAGATGCCGGAGGGGATAGGATAGTGACCGTGGACGAGTATTTCATACTCACCGCCAATTTGTCGTACGATGAGGATGAGGGCCCATCTTCCCTTTCCTATCGATGGGACCTGGACGATGACGGCCAGTGGGATGAGGGGCTGACCCGCAAGGAGGAGAGGCTGTTGTACGAGAAGGAGGGGGAGTTCCCCATCAGGTTGGAGGTCTCCGACGGATGGGCGTCATCGATGGTAGAGTTCGTGATCACGGCCCAGATCCCCAACGATGCTCCCGTTGCGAATGGAGGCCCGGATCTCATAATCACCCTGGACGACGGACAGGCAGAGGCGGACCTGGATGCATCAATGTCCTACGATCCGGATGACGATGTCAACGGCGACGGCATTATCGGCGACGGTGAGAGGGACAACCTTAGCTACTCATGGGATACCAACCCGGAGAAGGATTCGGACGGGGATGGGAACCTTACAAATGATAAGGACAAGAAGGGCAGGATAACGAGGTTCACCCTGAGGAACACCGATGTTGTCAGGGTCACCCTCAACGTATCCGACAGGATGGGAAAATGGACCACCGATACGATAATGGTCAGGGGGAACAACCCGCCGGAGATCACCGGGATCTCCGTGATACCCAGTTCGGTCTACGTCCTCATGGGCGCCGACATCTCCTTAACCGGAAATGCCAGGGACAGCGACAGGAAGGATGAGCTGAACTACACCTGGGACATGGGCGACGGGACCAGCAAGAAAGGGTACAAGATCACCCACAGGTACACCTCCGAGTCCTCATACACCATCACCCTGAAGGTGGATGATGGATATACGGAGGTCTGGGATTCTACCACCACATTGACCGTTGAGGAGTTCTTTGCCCCAACGGTATCGGATCCCAGGGATGGGGCCGGGGTATCCGGAGTTTACACCATCAGGGGCAAGGCCAGGGAAGCCGCACAGCTTCCTCTTGATGGAGTGGAGATATCCGTGGATGGAAATCCGTACAGGGGTGTAAGCAGGATCAAGTCGGACTGGACCACCTGGTCATACGCCCTGGATACGACGAAGCTCACGAACGGTGAGCATACGATCGAGATCAGGGCGGTCATACGTGACGTCGGCATAGAACACACATCAAACGTCACCACCTTGACGATAACTGTTAACAATCAACCATCCTCGGCGACGGAGGGCATGATGGCCTACGCGATAGGCGGTGCGCTGTTCCTGGTATTTATCGTGGCCATTCTGATATTCCTCAAGAAGAGGAGCCAACCGACGCCCAGAGGGCCGATGCCCGGGATGCCAAACGTGCCACCGCCTCCAGGAATTGGCTCTTCGGGACCTTTCCTTCCACCGGCCCCATCGCAGATAGAGAGCCTTCCTCCCGCCCCGGACCAGCAGGACGCACCCGAGGAGGATAAGCTCCCGGGGAAGCTCAGGATAAGGTGCCCTGCCTGCAGGAAAGTGTTCACCAACGAGGATAACGGTGAGAGGCCCCTGAAACTGGTATGCTCCCACTGCGGCGCCAACGGAACGATCGAAAGTGATACCAATGAGGAAGAGGGTGGATCTGATGAGTTGGATAGCCTTCATGAGGAGTCGGATGATGAGGAGCGCCCCGAGCCCATTCCCATAGTATGCCCCAACTGTTCCGGCCTCTTCGAGCTGGACCAGGTGATGGATTCCGCCCTGTGCCCGTTCTGCGGAACGGACGGCGATCTGGACGAGGGTACGATCGAGATGCTGGAGGAGAGGTTCGGATCCGTCGACCAGGTCTCCATCAGGTGTCCAAGGTGTGATACCAGGTTCGAGGTGGAGGAGAACGCCGATCAGATCACCTGCCCCAGCTGTGGTGCCACGGGCAAGATATAAGAAACCCTCATGATTCTATTGGTTTCGGATGATCTAATACCATCAAAATATAAAATTAAGATTACAGCCGGGTTGCTATGAAAATCATAACGATTTGACATAGGTTTGATTTTCATAGCAAAAAATTTTAAGGGGAGGCGGTGAGCCCCCCCTATTTTCGGAAGGGATCAGGATGATATTTCCTGGTCCGCAACCTCGATCAGCTGGCTGATCGACGTCACCTCCTGCTCGCCGAGCAGAAGGCTGCGGAGCTTGGTCAGGTTGATCACCATGCTGACATAGCTCTTGCCGTCAGCACCCTCGTATCTCTCTGCCTTGTTAAAGGCATCCTGGTCCACACTCACTTTGATCGCTCCACCATTGTTGGAGCGCCTTACATAACCCATTAGGTCGTTTCTTGTTGACATATATATCAAACCTCCGTTTTTCTTTTCGATGCCGCCGCCAACGGAACTGCGGTGACAGTAGGTGATCGGCCAGGGGACCTATTTAACCTACATCCTCAGGGGCCTGTAAATGAATTGGGGCCCATAAGGCGCTAACACGACTAGTCGTGTTATGAGAATGAACCTTTTTTCAGAGCTTGACCCGCCCCCATCTGTGGAGGATATTGCACGACCCCTCCCTGGAGACCATGCAGGGGCCGATGGGGGCCGAGGGGGAGCATCCGTTCTTGAACAGCGGACATTCGTAGGGGTCTATAAGGCCTCTCAGAACCTCCCCGCATCTGCATCCGGGGGGCTCCGGGATCTCCAGCTGCCGGACCTCCTC
>JAUVCY010000323.1 GCA_030595585.1 Thermoplasmatota archaeon | reverse complement strand
GTGAGGCCGGCCATCGCCTTGATAAGTCCGGGGGACAGGGTGAACCTTGGAGGCTTTATGCCGGTGATCCCCTCTGCGATCTTCATAGCCTCGACAACGCTGTGTCTCGGCCCTGTCAGGAAGTAGCTCTCCCCCGGCTTTCCCTTTTCCATGGCGAGGATGTGACCCTTGACGATATCGTCAACATGGGACCAGCAGTACTCCGCCCCTCCGGGCAGGGCTGGAAGCTTACCCACCATATAGCTGTCAAACATCCGCCCCATGGAACTGGTATCGCCTGGACCGTATACGACACCCGGCTGAACGATGACAAGCGGGATTCCCCTGTTCTGGATCATGGGTAACGCTATCTGATATTGCGCCTTCCACTTGGTCTTATCGTACTGTGAGATATGTTTTCCCTTGAAACGGTGATCCTCATCGACAAGCTCCCCTTTTGTATCGGAGTTTACCGCTACCGTGCTTGTGTAAACTCCTTTTGCGATCTTCAGCTCATCCATCAGCTCAAGGACGTTCATTGTCCCCTGAACGTTGATCTCCTCCGCCGCGGATGGGTTCGTATCGCCGACCTTGTACCTGCCGGCAACGTGAAATACGCCGTCCACTCCGCTCATCGCCTTCCTCATGGATCCCTTGTCGGTGATGTTCCCTTCGACGAGCTCTATGCCCAGATCTTCTAGGTCATGGGCCTTTTCGACGTTCCTGACAAGGGCGATGACCTCATGGCCGTCCTCGACAAGCTTCCTGGCAAGATGGCTGCCTATGAACCCCGTTGCCCCGGTTATGAAATATCTCATATCGTTCCTTCCGATTAAGGGGAATCCCCTCATTTGATAATATGATACCCGAAGATATCAATCTGGGTCAAACGTTCGATTCCCTGGACCCCTCCGCAATTATCAGAAGAGATGGTAGGACGAACAACGCTGCCACGAAGGCCATGGCGATCATCAAGGCGGTGAGCAGTCCAAAGGATGAGAACATGGGCATGGGGGCAAATGCGATGATCGCGAATCCGAACATGGTCGAGGCGGCCGATCCAAAGAGGGCCCCCCCGGAATTCCTTGCAGTTCTATCCAGGGCTTTCAGGCTATCTTTGGTCTTTTTCATCTCCTGCCTGAATCTCACAGTGATATGAACGGAGTAATCGATGCCGACGCCTATGGATATCGCAGCGATCGTTGCGGTGACGGCATTGAGATGGAATCCGCCCAGGTACATGAACGCATAGAGCCATGCCGCCACCAGGATCTCCGGGATGACCGTGATGAGCGCATACTTGAAGGACCTAAGGACCAGCAGAAGGACGATGAAACAGAGGACCACGGCCACGATGATTGATAGGGACAGGGAGTTCGTGATCGCTGTCAGCGTCTCATCCCTCTCGTAAGGCGATCCGGTGATCCCATAATACGAGATGGCCTCCACATCGAGCGCTTTCATATCCTCATCGAACTCGGCCCTGGAATCCCTGATCGCCTGCTGCTCTCTTGTTCCGGGTACTCCGATCCACAATTTGGTGGAGTATTCACCGTCTACCGGATCCTTGTAGAGGACCTCACCTATCCTCGAGGATTCATATCTCAGAACGGTCTCGTTCAGGGGTATGCCGTTTGCAAGGATGTAGTCGAATATGGCCCTGTTCTGCTCCGCATCATCCGGTATCAGGTCATTGTCCTCGTCGGTTATTTCGAGGCCTGGATGTGCGATCTCGATCCTGGAGATGGCAACTTCGCTTTTCAAGACCGCTTCCAGGAACTGGAGGATCTCCATGTTGAGATTTACTGAATGATCATACTGGTCCCTGGCAACATAGGTGTCATCCTGCATGTTGCTCTCAAGCTGTTTCATCGCTTCAAGTGCCTCCGGCTCGTTAAGGTCTCCCCTGATGTACAGGAGCGCCGGCTCCCCGCCCTTGTCTCCAACGTGTTCATCCAGCTTGTCCAGGCTCACGACGAAATCGGATTCCGAGTCGAAATATTCCTTTACGTCCATTTTCGCCTCGAGCTGAAAGGCAAAATAGATACTGCAGAGGGAGATCACAAGGATCACGGGGAGCACTACGGCCCGTTTCTTTGCCAGGAATACAACTACCCTGCTGAGCCTGACGCTCTCACGGTGTACCTTCTTTTTCTTCTCGGGCCTCTCCTTATTTCTCCCCTCCCACCAGGTATCCCATTTCATCTTCATCGAGGGGATGAAGAAACCCATGATCACAAAGGAGAAGACGATGGCCATGCCCGAGGCGATGCCGAAACCGACGATCTCCTCTATGCCAGATATGGTATTGGATGCGAATGCCACGAACGTCGTGATCATGGCAAGGAACAGCGCGCCTCCGACGCCCGCCACGCTATTTCGAAGCGCCTCACCAGGCTCCGCCCCCTTTCCCTTCTCCTCATTGTACCTGTGGAGTGCATGAATGATATAATCCACCCCAAGGACCAGGATGGCCACCGGTACGATGATATCCAGGGTAAGGGATGATCGAAGCCCTACCAGGTTCGAGAAACCCTTGAGCCAGATGATCAGCATGAATATCCCGATCGTGGTCAAGGCCGTGACGCTGAACGATCTGAATTGTATTGAGATGATGATGATAATGAGGACCACCGCCCCCATGATCATGGGGAAGCTCATGAACCCCTCCTCCCCGGCCTCCAGGGAAACGTCTATTGCG
>JAUVCY010000032.1 GCA_030595585.1 Thermoplasmatota archaeon | reverse complement strand
CATCCTGGTTCACCAATATCGCGACCATCGGCCCGGTCACGTCATGGGAAGATAACGGGATCCTACTCGGAAACTATTATTACTACTACATCAAGGCCTACAACCTTGTCGGGGATTCTCCCCCAAGCATCTGGGCAGAGGCCGGGGACTATCTGAGGCCTAGCATCGTGAAGGACCATACGCCCGACCACTGCTTCTCCGGAGAGACGTTTACGTTCAAGGTGGAGGTAAAAGATGATGTCTTGGTTAAAAGCGTGGATGTGAGGTACTGGCATCCTGATGAATGGATCTGGAAAACCCAGCTTGTCAGGGCCGATGATCATAACTGGACCTACACGATCGATATCGATATCAATGCACCAAGGAACCTCAATTATTATTTCATCGCCGAGGATTTCTACCAAAATACCGTGGAGTCCAACTTCTCGCAGGCATCCATCTGGGAAGGTAAACCCGTTTTCGCGAAAGACCATACACTCATTACCTGTACGACCGGAGACCTCCATACGTTCATGGTGGAGGTCCGTGACAATTCAGCAGTGGAAACTGTCAAGCTTGTTTACTGGTACACCGGCCTTTCCCCCGAAAACGTTAGCATGACCTTGGGCGAGGGTGATCTATGGACATACAGCACATCGATAGATGATACCCTATCCCGGATCCATTACCGATTCCAAGCAGTAGACGACCTGGGGCACTGGAACGAGACAAGGACGAATGATATAGACGTCATCGATAATGACCTGCCCGAGCTCATTAATGATGAGACCCTCCAGACCGGCACTACCGGCGAAGAGCATATCTTCATGGTGGAAGCGTCAGATAATGTAGAGATCCTTACGGTGACACTTGAGCACTGGTTCATCGGGAGCACTCCAGTGAACCAGACCATCGAGGAATGGACGTTGGGAAGATGGAGAGCATCTTTGGACCTGCCGGAGGATGATCTTGCTTCATTGCACTACCAGTTCTGGTTGGAGGATACATCGGGGAATATCCTCAAAGGGCCGGAAATGACCATAGAGATACTGGACAACGACCCACCGGAGATGACATCAACAAATCCTGAGGATAAAGCATTCACAAGCAGGTCCTTCAAATTCTCCATGGAAGCCACTGACAATATCGAAGTCGAGGGCGCATGGGTCGAATACTGGTTCGGTCCAGGCCAGCACCGGAACATCACCATGGGATCAGGTGCAGACTTCATGTGGTATGTCTCGATCCAGGTTCCGCATACGGTCGAGGACCTGCGATACGTCTTCCATGTGAAGGACACATCGGGGAACTGGGAGCACTCTTTCCCGGGAAGGGTCAATGTAATGGATGAAATCGTCCCGACATTCCTTGAGGATACTACTCCAACCGAGATAAAAACAGGAGGGGCGCTCGTATTCGAGGTCGGGGTCGCCGATAATATCAAAATTAGAACGGTGTCGGTGGAATACTGGTACGAGGATGAACAGCACTACACCATAACGATGACGGGAAATACCTCTTTCAAGTACACCCTCGACATACCTCTCGATGCATTCCTGCCCCTGAACTACATATTCCATGCAATGGATTCCTCACTCAACTGGAACCAGACGCCGCAAAGCACCATTTCGATCATAGACGACCGGGAACCGACCATCACAGCAGATACCACTCAGAGATCCGCACAGGAAGGTGATCGGTTCTCATTTTCGGTTTTCATCGATGACAATGTGGGCATAGATTCGGTCATAGTGGAGTACTGGTTCGGTGACGGGGAGCATACCAGCCTGACCATGAGTGGATCGAATCCGTTCATGGCGGTGATCGACCTGCCGGATGGCACCGAACAGTTGAACTACCTGTTCCGCGCCACGGATGAGGCCGGCAACGACATTGAGACAGAGGCACAACAGGTGGAGATCACAGAAAAGAGCACTGGTGGGACAGGAGCGAACGTTTCGGACCCGACCGGGAGTGGAGATGAAGATATGCCTGCATGGTTATGGGTCCTGATCGTGGTGGTTGTGGTCATGCTCATACTGACGTTCGTCAATATCCTCATCACTCTAACCAGGAAAAGAAGCCCCTCTGCAAATGTAGACGGAGGTGAGATGCATCCCCCTTATCCCTACGCGCAGCCTATCTACGAGCAGCATCCCCAGCAAGTTAATGGAACTCCGTTTCCGACCGAACAGGGCTATCCAGAACAAGATCCTGCAGAGATCGGATTGCTCCCGGAGAACCAGGAAAGCGTCGTTGAAGAGACCCATCCTGAACCCGACATGTTGGATATTCAGGAGCCTGCTATCTCGGATCAACCATTGACCGAGACCCCTGAAATACAGCCCACTGTGGAGGGGCCCCCGAAACAACCGGTTGAGAACGAGGTGATGATCGATAGCGAGGCGTTGACCCCAGAACCTGAAAATGAAGCGAAAGGGAATCCATCAGTTGAAACCCCTTCCTGATCGTTACTGAAAGGGGTTTCTTATTCATTCGAACCCGTATCATTTGTAAAGTTGGAACCAAAAAGAATTTCTTTCATTTAAAGGACCTTTTTTAGGATATTAAAGGTTACCATCTCTAAGTTAAAGGAGATCTTTGATTTAATAAGATCTTGGAGCTCACTGTCTTACGATGATACCCTTGCGAGTCGCTAGTACTTCGCCCTCACAAGACGATACAGCCGAACTTTGACATATGAGTACATATGGGTGTTAAAGTGAGGCTTCTCCCAACATTGACAGGGTTGGATCATATTAGATCTGTCAAAGTTGGGATACAGGGGGCTTGCACACCCAAGATGCCAGATATGCCCAGCATACGACCTTGGAATAACAGAGTTATTCCGGTTTTTAATTTAAGCTTGAACACTGCTTTGCTCTTCGCTTATATTTCCTGTTATGCTGAAATATTGCTCATCTCTTAAGCAGGAAAATCGTTGGAGAATCAAAGATTCGTCCGGTGGTATGAAAAATACAACGATGATAAAATTATATATTTTTCATAGCCCCGCACAATTTCAATATACTTCATTTAACAAATTGTGCTGGGTTTTTATTTATGCTTATAGATGCTTAAATCTTAAATAAAAAAAGGGGCCCCGGGGGGCCCCACTATCACTACCCTACCTATCCTGATCAGATTGGCTGGGTCTTCTGCCTGTATGCCAGGATACCGATGGTTACAAGGATCACAAGGACCGCGAAGATAACTATCCTCCAGTTAACCTTGGTCTCCTCCTTTATCTCGCCCACCAGTACGTCATCCCATACTCCTGCATTGTCCCCCTCGTTGGACTCCATTATCGTGTCGTAGGGGTCCACCACAACCTGGAAGGTGTGGAACCTGTTCTCCGAGATGTTGTACTGTGAGAGGTTGAAACGTATCTTCGTATAGGCGGTCTTTCCCTGGGCTATTCTGAATATGGTCGACTCGCCCACGAGATCATGGCCCACCCAAAGCGAGACGTTCACATCCGATACATCCCTTCCCTGGGCCAATACTGTTATGTTGGCCTCGATCTCACCCTCCATCAGTGGATCTGTCAGCTTCCTGTTCGTCAGTTTGAGATAAGTGTCCAGAATAACCAGGTTGGGTTCGGTGATCTTCACGGTCACCTGCGTCTCCACGAGGTCTCCTTTCCGGTTCTTTCCCAATATCTTCAGCGTAATGGAATCCCCGACCCTGGCAACATCCTCGGTGGGAGCCTTGATCAAAAGCGAATAGGTCCTGCCACCATACGGGACCATGGAGGCGTTCTCACCCCCCTGCGGGAAGGGCTGATCGCCATTCCAGAGGACCTCCCACTCGGAATCTTCTGCAGGCATCGGGTCCAGCATCAGGTTGACAACGTCCTCACCGGAGCCGAGGTTGTTCACGCTCACGTTGATGACCATCGTCTCCCCGAAGTTAACTCCAACCACCGGAGCGACATCAATGGAAAGCTCCACCTTTTGGCTGGGAGGTGTCTTGATGGATATCTCAAAGGACCCAATGGTTCCCTCGACCGCGCTGCCCTCCACCTTGATGGAGTTGTAGAATCTTGGTTCCGCTGGTGAGGTTACGTTCAACTGCCTCTCTACCCTCTGGCCGATCTCGAGCTCTATCTCCGTTCCGAATGGATACTCCACGATCCATCCGTCAGGTTTCTCGCCCGTATCAATATTCACCACTATCGGTTCGTTGCCGGTGTTCTCAATGAAGTACATGAGCCTCTTGGTCTCCCTGGAGGCCATCTCCTGCTCGTGTTCCTCCACCTTCACAAGGTCGATAGAAAAGGAATGATCCAACTCCTTCTCGAGCTCAAGGGCGAAATCCCTTGCCACGTTCTCATCCGATATGTCAACGGTCTTGTACATCGAGTATGTGACATCCATGTCGTACTCCTCGTTCACTATGGAGGAAGTGACCGTATACTCGTAGTATGGCAGGTCCATTCTGTAGGCCCCACCCTCGAATTCCGTTTCCAGTTCCAGGCCCAGAACTGTCCTCCAGAGGATCGTTTCACCTGCCTCTGGAAGGTGAAGCTCACCGTCCGTATCGGTGAAGAATATCGTTCCAGACACTCTTTTGGCACCCACAACCATCCACTCTTCATCAAGCAGGTCCTCACCGGTCTCGATCTTAAGCTCGGCCAGGTATCCATAGACCGGTAGACCACCCTCATACTTGAAGCCGGACACTGAATAGCCGCCGGGTATCAGATCGAGTTCAAAGCTGCCGTTCTCCTCCGAGAAGATAATGATCTCGGCACCGCCTCTCTTGTCGGTAAATGTGAGCTTCATTCCGGAGATCCGGGTGTCGAACTGACCTATCTCCCCATCTTCATCGGTATCGACAAACAGTGTCCCCGTTACCTTGAGGTCCCTCGGGATAACCTCGATGTCCCATTCGACCTGATTGTAAACTGCAATATCAAGCGTCCTAGAGAAAGAAGAGGGTTCGTCCTTATACCCCTCGGTGGCCACCGTGACATCCAGTGTCGTGAACGGGACAAGCATTCTGTACTGGCCGAGATCATCGGTGGTGACGTTGATCGGCTTCTCCAGTATCGACTCCCTATCCATCAGGGACATCGTTGCGAATGGGATCTTCTCCTCATCCCCGATGTTGCCGTCGGAGTTTGCATCATAATATATGCTGCCCCTGATCTCCACCCATTTGTTGAGATCCAAGTCAAGGCCTTCCACAGGGCCTTCCACCAATAGCTCGGAATGAAGCTCGTATTGAATATGGGTCGATTCGCCCATAAGATCTTCTGCCATCTCTGCAAACAGGTCGATCTCATATTCCCCCTCGAACATCTGGAAGGAGAAATGGCCCTCCTCGCTGGGATTGACACCAAACCATCTGTCTCCTTCGATGATGTACAAATAGCTCTGGGAAATACCATCGAAATTGGGATAGAGCGAGCCAGTGACGGTCTGGGTGGTTCTCATCTCGTAGTTCCCGCCGGTGAACGTCTCACCTACCGAGACCTGATCCCAGTACATGTAATGCTGGCCGAACCTGAGGTGTTCCGCATGGAGTATGTAATCGCCAATGGGTAGGTCCAGGTTGAACCTGCCGTTGTAATCGGTCTCCGCGGTGGCAATAGGGTCGGGAGACCCGAACAACGCATAGGCGGATACTATCACCTCTCCAGGATATCTGAAGCTGCCCTCGTCGATAAGGTACATGGTGGATCCCATGTTGACGGTGTAGTTCAACATGATCTCCTCGAGATGAACGTCATTGCTCGGGTTGATCATCAACTCCTTCTCAGACCATAGCCTGTGGGCCACCCCATCCTCCTCGAACTCCACATCAATCGTCAGGAAATATTCGCCGGGAGGGATCATGGCGCGTGCCTGGCCCATGCCGTCGGTCCTGAACTCGTAGCTCTTCTCGTTCATGTATATCTCGGTGGCAATGATCGAAAAATCGAGATCGGAAACGGACCTGATGTCAAGTTCCCTCTTCCCGATCATGTTGTAGGTGACGTTGAACAGGACCTCGGTATCCTGGGATATCAACCTCACATCGGTGTTGTTTATGCCGAAGTTCTGCTCCTCCACCGTCCCCTCGACATTGAATGTGATGGCCTGCTTCTCGAAACCGTAGATGTCAACGCCCATCGTGTATGTTGCCACAGGGAGATTGGCCCGGTATAACCCCTCATCCTCCGTGAGTACGGCGATAGTGCCGTTCTCGTAGGTGAAGGAGATCGGAACGCCCGACAGGGCAAATTCCACGGCCGCGGAGCCGCCCTGATCGTTTATGTCTATGGCGTCCTGGGAGGTGGTGAGAATACCATTATGGTCCTTGTCCCAGAATACCTGTCCATTTACCTCAATGGTCTTCTCCGCCCAGATGTCAAGTTCGATCCTGTTCTCGGTTCCCGGGTCCTTGAGGTCCTGCATGTGAAAGTAGGAGACGTTACCCGTGGTTCTGTTATCAACAAGTACCTTGTAATCTCCCCGTGGAAGATATGCCGTGTAGGCGCCGTCGAAATTCGCTATTGCATAGACCGTCGCACTATCCTCAACACGCTGGAAATTGATGTAAGCGCCTTCCATTGGCGTGTCAACCAATTTGGTCAACTTTCCTGTAACCGTATATCCATGTTGAAGGGTGATCTCCACCATCTCCTCCTCACCATGGTCGAGGGCTACTTTCCCGATATAACTGTAGATCTTGGCCCGATCGATGGATGTTATCTGGAGGTCGTACTCCCCTGCAGGCAGAACGATCTCCACATGGCCCTTCTCATCCAGGGATGCAACGTACTTCCTCGTCGTGTCAAAGCCATAATACAGGGTCACCAGGCTCCTTACGGCAGGCCCGCCCTTCCCCGAAAGGTACTCGGAGGGAGGGGGGAGATACGCATTGATCTCCAGCTTCGAATAGGGATAGACCGGGATATCAATGGAGAGGTTGTCACCCTTTTCCAGGATGAATGAGATGTCTTTGTTCATGAAATTATCAACATCAGCCTCAAGCCAGTACTGGCCCGGAAGGGCCCTGTCAAATGAGTAGTTGCCGTTTTGATCCGACAGCGTCTCCCTGATCACTCCCTCCTCATCTATCAACCTGACCGAACCGCCCATGACGGGCTCGAAGGTGCCAAAGGTGAGGTTTCCATGCACGATGGTATTATCGAACCTTATATCCTTCTGGGCATCCGATTTCGGATCCACCTTGAAGTTGGAGAGTATCACCTCGGTATGATCGCCATACGTGTACTCCACGTCATAATAACCCGTTACAAGATCGTCGAAGGAGTACCCGTTCTCGTTCAGCTCAACCGGCCCGTAAACAACTCCATCAGAATCCCTCAATACCAGGGAGAGGGATCCTTCGGTGATCGCCTCATCTCCTTCGTCGGAATAGGTGCTGTCACCGTCCAGGTCCCAGTAGACCCTGCCGCCCATGACCTTGCCGGCGATGTACAGGTCAAGGTCCATCTCCCCGTTGTCCACCTCCCACATGGCCAGTGCATCCGAGATCTGGAGAACAGTGGAGTTCAAAAGGGTCGTGGGCTGACCTGTGGATTGATCCACCTGGAACTGATACATCTTGTCATATTCATTGTTCAACACTCCATCGGTAACGATCAAATTGACCTGACCCGGAGGTGCTATTATCGAATACTCTCCAGTGGGGCCGGTCATGACGTTGCCGTGGGGAATGCCGTAGTCGTCCAGGACGGTCACCCTGACATTGGGTACGCCGATCCCTCTCTCGGTCATCACACGACCGGAGATCTTGGCGCCATCGTAGTACTTAAGGTAGAACACACCCTGTCCAAGGCCGGATTTCAGATCTCCTCCCTCGGCATAGTAGCGCTCGATCGCCTTCTTCGATGATAGGGGGGCGTAATCATCCGGGAAGGAGGCATTGCCCTCTTCCTTCTCCGAATAGTACATGGTCCTGTAAACGACCTGCCAGTGGGTCATGTTCCAGCCCTGCATCGCGGGCATGTTCGAGACCTCACCCAGAATTCCGGGGACCGATTTCCCATCGTCGATCGCCCCTACATCGCTCGGTGAATATCCCACATAGGTCCTGTAGAACATGGAGTTGTAGAAGTCCTCGGTGTAGAACATGTCGTACTGTACGATCCGGAACTTGTATCCCAGCCTCTCCGCCTCCTCTTCGACCTTATCCATGGAGATCGGATTATCGGGGTAATCCTCCCAGACCGGATCCTCGTTCGATCCCTTCAAGTTCTGCTGGGCGTATGCCTTGTACTCAAGATAATCATCTACATTTCTGTCTGCCAGCTTGATCGGAGCGTAGAATATGCCAGTGTTGCTGGAACTGAACGGAAATAACCTGTAATCCACGGCGAAATACCTCATGGACGTTCCGGTTGCGTCCCTTATGTCATGGTAGAGAGAAACTACCCCCTCCTCACCAAGTCTCGTGAACGTGGACCTTGCTGCCGCGTATTTGGCGTTGGGAGGAGTGATGTCCAGGAACTTGCCGTATCTATCCGGGTTGTTCTCCACCAACTCGGTATATGAGGCAGGCCTGAAGTAGATTCTTTTGATCTCGTAGGCACTGTAAGTGGAGTTCTTATCATCGCCCAGATACTTCACAAGCACCTCCCAGACATCATCAGAGAACTTACCCTTATTATCAACCCAATCTCCTTCGATAAGCCTGGCGGCCATCAGGGCGATCGATTCAGATTCGTTTTGACATGATATCATGGAACCTGTGAACTGGTATCCATTCTGAAAGTTATCGGCAGCTGTGGGATGTTCACCCATGAGAAGCTCGTCGAAGCCGTAATCCCACCAGCTCATGAACCCGGGTCGATCCTCGGGCTCCTGGAACTCGTTGTTCTCATCCAACAGGTCCTGTTCTGCCAGCCAGATATAGGAGTCCATCCAGTATTCGCTGTGAAGTGAAGATCCAAAGGCTCCGAAATATTCCATATTGGGGTCGAACTCCGTCTTACTCTCGTATGGTATGGATGCATCCGCCGCGAAGAAGAGGTTGGGGAATATTATCACGAATGCCACGGTCAGCGCCGTCAGTATCGTCCTGAACTTGAAATTATCCCTGTTCTTTCGGTATTTCATGTAAGCGACGATCAATACCGATATCAGGGAGATCGGCAGGACAGTGAGCCAGATATAGTTGTCATAGAAGAAATTGTCCCAACCCTCACTGGTCCCGGCAATGAGCCCCAGAAAGAGCAGAAGTGCCACAATAGAATACACTATTGACAGTCCCTCGGCCTTGAAGAACTGAACCAATTTGACGATCACCCACCCCGCAAGAAGGGCAAACGCCGGTGTCGCGTTGAATGTGAAACGTGTGGCCGACAGGGCCATGTATATTGCCACGCCGGTCCAGATCACTATCACCATGTAATCCTTCTTCATCTGCTTGGGGATCTTGATGAATGCCATCACGATCCCTATCAAACCCAGGAAGAACGTCCCGGGCCCGTAAGTGAAGACCAACCTGCTTATATCGGGGGCCTGGGCCTCTGCGATCGTCGAGTAAAGCTTGTTCTTTACGAAATAGCCGCCACCCGTGAATAACATCGTTGCTGTCTCGGGGAAGCCCCACTGCAGGATGAAATATGATGCTACCAGGAACAGGGCCAAAGTGGGTATCACGATCAGCCACGGCATATCCCTGGTGGGGACTATGAAAGCCCCCAATACCACCGCGGCCAGGAATATGTAGAAACCCTGGCTCCAGGTGCTAATAGAGAACATATAGTAATAGGGCAGAGAGATCACCACTACCGATGCCATGGCGATAAGGATCACAACGAACACTCCCAGTGAATCCTCCCCCCTCAGCCTGTTCATGAACAGCTGAACGAGATAATATACGAGTAGTATCGCAAGTACATATCCGAAACCCTGCCATGCCAGGGAGATGGTCGTAATGGAAAGCCCGGTCAGGAACGCGTAGGACATTGCCTCCCTGTTCTCGAGGAATAGCGACCGGAAACCGAGGATGACCGATTCAGGTTTACGCCAATCCTCGATATACTGTCGATCCTTGAGGACACTGAAGGATTTCGAGAGGAAATACAGGGCCAGGACCAGGAAGAACACAACAAACGAGTCGTGGTCAGCAAAACCAAGCGTCGATCGTTCGATGTGTGCAGCTGTTATCGCAAGGAAGAATGCGGCCATGATGCCCGCCTTCTTTCCGAAGGCCTCCTTTCCCAGCAGATATAGTGGGAATATCGTCATTGCACCCCAGAATGTGGGTGCGATCTCAAATACGAACCAGGTGGAGTTCTCAACGTTGAATCCAAAGAACGGGGCCAGCAGGACGCCGCCGATCGCAATGGACCAGTCGAATACCGGGGGCCTGGGATTACCGCC
>JAUVCY010000021.1 GCA_030595585.1 Thermoplasmatota archaeon | reverse complement strand
GATCCTTCTCTTTCTTCCCGCCCTTATCTTTATCATCAGGTGCCTGGGTTTTGGTCTCGGTGGGATCCTTCTCTTTCTTCCCACCCTTATCTTTATCATCAGGTGCCTGGGTTTTGGTCTCGGTGGGATCCTTCACTTTCTTCCCGCCATTATCTTTATCATCAGGTGCCTGGGGTTTGGTCTCGGTGGGATCCTTCGCTTTCTTCCCGCCCTTATCTTTATCATCAGGTGCCTGGGTTTTTGTCTCGGTGGGACCCTTCTCTTTCTTACCGCCTTTATCTTTATCATCATCTGCCTGGGGTTTGGCATCGGTTGGATCCTTCTCTTTCTTCTCGTCCTCGCCCTCTGAGGATCCTTCGTCCCCGCCTACGGGTCCGCCCTTTTCGGGGGGATCCCCTTCCTTCTTTGGGGCCTCCTCCGCCCCTGGTTGGTCCTTTATCGGGTCCGGCACATCCCCCGCGGGCCCATCCTTGGACCTGGTAGAGGGGGCGTCGCTTTCAACAGCTTTTTTGGTACCCTTCACTTCTTCATTTCCATCTGGAGGTGCAGCAGGCTGCTCCTCCCTGGGGCCTTCCTTCTTTTCCTCATCCGGGGGCGAAGGTGTCTCACCCTCCCTCTCACCTTTGCTCATATCCAAACCTCTTGGTATATCACTCATATCCGGCGATATCATCTGCATTCTCGTTCCAGTAGTTGTAAGGTGAGGAGTGCGCTTCCTGGGCCTTGGACATCTCCTTCTTGACCCCAGCCTGATAGGCACCATACCTCTCCTTTATCTTCTCCTCCACGGGCTTGCTCCTGTCCAGGGCCCGCTTCACGTGTTCGGATCCGACGAGGTCTGCCCCTTCCTTGCGGGCAACATCGCCTGCCGACCTGATCAGGCCGCCCATGTCCCTGAGCCTAAGGGTCAGGGACCTCTTCTGGCCGTCCTGCCCCTTGGCCCTCCTGCGGCCGTCCTTCAGTATCTCCTTGACCCCATCCAGGTTGAAATGGGGTATCCTTCCGTCCTTGACGACCTCCTGGGCGATCATCTGGACGTATTTCTGCCTGTTGACATCGTTATCATCCATCGTGGTCGCCACGAGGATCTCATATCCCGACCCCGTGATACGGGATCTAAGGGGTGATATTATGTGGGGCAGGTCCTGGATATTGCACGCCCCGACGAATACGAAATCGCATGGGACCGCATCCAGCTTGACACTTGCTCCAGAGCTCTGTGGGTTCCTTCCCGATATCGGAAAGACCTTCTCCTGCATTGCGGTCAGTATGAACCTCTGCAGATGCCCCAAATGCGGGATCTCGTCTATGAAAAGGACCCCTTCGTGCGCTTCATGTATCGCCCCTGCGATCACGCGCTCGTAAGGTGGAGTGCCAAGATGGTCATGTCCGCCGTACGGGTCATGTCTGACGTCCCCAAGCAGCTCCGTCTCGGAGGCGCCCGTGGCCATTATGAAATTGTCCCGGTTCAGCGGTAGAAGGATCTTCTTGGGAGATGCCCTTTCAAGCTCCCTGCGGGCCTCCAGGGCCTCCTGGCCCAGCTCCCTTATCCTGGGTCCCGCGCTCTCGTAAACGACCACTTCCTCAACGCCGTTCACCATCCTCGTCGTCTGCACCTTCTTCCCGGCCGCACTGCCGGGGTTCAGGGTGACCTTCAGCATATCCTCGATTCCCTTGAACATGTTCGAAAGGTCCAGAGATGCGGTTGTGATCCTCTGGTCCTTACCCGCCTGCTTGAGCTCCTCGCAGTTGGGGCAGGTGGCCTGTCCTATCGGAGAATAGGTTCCACAATGCTGACATCTGTACCCCAGTTTCTCGGCCACGCTTACAGGAGCGTCCACGGGCGAGATCAGGTTCTCCTTTGCCCGGGTCCTCCTGACCACCTCCTCCTCGACCTCCTGCTGGTTCTTGATCTGTATGAAGGGTCTCTCGGGTGATTCCGGATTGGATATCACGTATATCTGGCTCCTCGTCCTGGGAAGGTGGAGGGCCAGTGCCTGTGCTATCATGGATTTGCCGGTTCCCGGGGGGCCGACCAGAAGGAGGTGTCTCCTCTGTCCTGCCGCCACCTTCGCCAGCTCCACTGCGTCCTCCTGGCCGATCACACGATCAAGGGGGTCAGCAGGGATCGATATCTGGGTTGTGGAGATGAGCTCATCCAGTTTGAACCCCTTGACGGGGTCCAGGGTGGGAGGCCGCAAATCGGCGGTCCTGGCTTTTTTCCTTACGGCCTTTCTTCCCACTTGGCTCACCTTTCTGTCCTGAACACCACGTTCAATAACCCTCATATCCCAAGGTCTACCTTTGCCAGAACCGTTATACCATCGGGCTCCTTGGTGAGGTTCCCTTTCTTGGAACCAACAAGGAAATCGATCTTCTTCTCGACTGCGATATCCAGTAGCCTCCGGGAGATTATCCCATCGAAAACCACGGCATGGATCTGGTCGGGTGAGGTCTTGATCGTATCCGCAAGCTGCCTGACGGCCAGCTCCTTTACAACCTCTCCCTCCTTGTTCAGCAGCATCGCCTTCAAGGTCCCGGATAGTGTCTTGAGGATGTCCTTGTACCTGTTCACATCCTTGTCCTCCGCCTTGTTGACCACGCTGACCTTGGGCTTTTCTGCACCTATCTTCTTGACGGTCTTCACCTTGAGGGGTGGTTTCACCTTCATATCCCTCCTGTCGGCGGATTTGTCCACTATATCCTTCTTGTGAGGCCTCTGGTCCCTGCCCCCTTTCTTATCGTTGTTCTTGCCATCGGACAGGTTGATACCGTGGATCTCAACATACTGGTCCAGTGGTATCTTGTTCCTCAGCGCCTTGATGATCTGCTTCTGGGTCAGCTCCTCGACCTCAAGGGCCTTGGGTGCCTGTGAGATAAAATCTATCTCGGCGACCTGGAACAGCTCCCTGAGGATCAGCTCTCCCCCGCGGTCCCCGTCCACGAAAGCGGTAACCACCTTCTCCTGTGAGATCTTCTTCACGGTCTGTGGTACGGATGTACCTCCCACCGCGATAGCGTTCTTTATGCCGTATTTGAGTAGGTTTATCACATCAGACCTGCCCTCACATACGATTATCGCATCTGATGAGTCCACGTTGGGCCCGGCGGGGCACTTGTCAGGCCCGTACAGGACGACCTCATCGACCTGAACAGCCTGCCTCACAGAGTCCGCTATATCCAGGCCCGAGACCTTCGTCTGCGATAGCATGTCGGACAGGAGCTCTTTGGCCCTGTCGATTATCTTCTGTTTTTTCTTTATCCTTACGTCATCAATTCCCTTGATGTTTATCTTCGCCCTGCAGGGACCGACCCTATCGATGGTCTCAAGTGCGGATGCCAGGATAGCTGTCTCCACCTGGTCTAAAGACGAGGGGAGAAGTATCTTTCCCTCGGATTTTCCCTTCTTGGAGGTGAGTTCCACCTCTATTCTGCCCATTCTGCCGGTCTTCTGGAGATCCCGAAGGTCAAGCGAATCCCCGAGCAGACCCTCGGTCTGCCCGAATATTGCACCGACGACGTCGGGTTTCTCTACAACACCCTCTGCAACGAGGGATGCTTCTATCAGGTATTTTGTAGTTGCTGGATCTAAGTTCATTTTATTAACTCTCCTTGATTCTATTTATCCGATCGCTCGGATCATTCCATTTTCCTATTCGGTTTCGGAAAAAGTATCGACCCCTGCTCACTCAGGTCCTATGGCATTACACTCTTCTCAGGGTGTCCATCCCCCACCACCATTCCTCGAATCTCCTTGTCCTGGATCGTGATAGTGATATTAAGCTCGGTTAGGCCCTCTTCCAGTGAGGGGACCGATCTGCTTCTTCCGTCCCTTATTAAACGATAGGTCATATAAATATATTTCTTTGGATAAATAGAGAATGTCATATGGCCATTTCATACAAAAAAACCCGAAATAATAACAAATACATCCGGGAACATCACAGAGATGTCACGCTTACGTCACCGGATTACTATGGATAATATTATAATCCACTTATCAGATAAACCCAGCAGTCACAATGAAACGAATAAAAGTCATCAACGACCCGGCCGACATGGTGGCACTGCTACGCGCCATGGACTCCCCCGTGAAAAAGGAGATCTTCCAGTTGACCACAAACAAGTGGGTTACGCGCAAGGAGATCGAAGAGCTCTACGGGGAAGAGGGGGCCAATGCTCTCAAATTCTTCGAAAAAATGCATCTTGTGGAGACCTCCTGGCAGATAGACTCGGAGTTCAACAAGGAGAAGACCTACCATTCGTATTACGTATCCGTTCACATCAACACATCCGCCTCCATCGTTGAGATCTCGGACGTGCTGTACATCGCTGCGATGTCGGAGAAGGATTACAAAAAGCTTGAGGATAAGCTCTTTGATATCGTTGGTAGCAGAGGAACGTTCTCCGGCGACCTGGGAAAGGACCTGGAGCTGAATCCAACCATGCTCAAGGCGTTGGTCAAGCGTTCGGGCCGGCTGGTCTACCGCGGGCACAGGATCGAAAGGATCTCCAACGAAGAATGAGGTGCCTGAAGTGGGCGCTGAAAGGGAGAGCCAAAATTCGAACAGAACGCGGGTCGAGGTCCTCAGGCTGGGCCACAGACCTGATCGGGATAAGAGGATCACCACGCACGTTGCATTGGTTTCCAGGGCCTTCGGGGCCTCCGGGATCCACGTGGATACAAAAGATATCAGACTGGAGCAGACCATTGCCAGCGTCAACGATCAGTTCGGCGGCGATTTCAGCATCAACACCGGCATATCCCCCCGGTCCATCATGAACCATTTCAGGGGCACGATCGTCCATCTTACAATGTATGGGGAGAAGGTGGACAGGGTCATCGAGGATATTCCCGAGGGAGAGGACCTGCTTATCATCATTGGATCGGAGAAGGTTCCCAGGGAGGTTTTCGACCTGGCCCACTTCAACGTGAGCGTATCCAATCAACCCCACTCCGAGGTATCGGCCCTTGCGATCTTCCTTGACAGGTATTTCAGGGGGGCTCAGTTCGAAATGGACTTTCCCGGAGGGGAGATCAGCATCCTGCCGGACGGCAGGGGCAAGACGGTGAAACAGGGTAATGATGTCACTTTGGACCCAAAAAGGAATGGATTGATGGACAGGAGGTGGAACGAGGTGCCAGATCCCGATGAGTGTCTGGAGATATTGTCATCCGCAGGCTGCTCCACCGTGGTTATCAAACACTCGAGGGTGGTGTATGACCTCGGCATGGAGATGGTTCGCCGCTCCGAGAAGGTGACAGGCACAGCCGTAAAGGATATCGATATCGCCAGGCTTTCGGCAGGTCTGCTCCTGCACGACCTGGGGAGGTCGAGAACGCACTCTATCAGGCATGCGGTCATAGGCGCCGAACTGGCCGTGATGATAGGCCTTCATCCGGACGTGGTCGCAATGATCCGAAACCACGTGGGGGGTGGGCTTCCTGCATCCGAAGCCGTTGAACTGGGCCTTCCGGAGGTGGACCTGATCCCGCTCACCTGGGAGGAGAAGCTGGTATCCCACGCGGACACCCTCGTGGGGAACCTCAGGAGAAGATCCCTCGACAGGGCCCTGCAGAGACTTGAGAAGGAAGGGGCTGAAAAGGGGATGGAGAGGATCATCGCCCTTCACGCCGAGCTCGAGGACCATCTATCGATAGATCTCGACCCCCTGGTCGATGGATGATATGCTCACATCGAATGAAAACCTATTAACCTTTTATCCGATATATCTCATCGTCTGACAGGGTGGATCCTTTGAAAAGAAAATACGCCGTACCACTATTGATCGTAGCGACAATACTGGGTGCGGGCTTACTTCATGTACTTCTCCGTTCCGATAGGGAGGCCCCTTCGGAACTTCCCACACAGGAGTGGATGGAGCGTATCAACGAGGCCGTGTCCATCAGGACCGAATTCGTCGGAGATAGGGTCATCGTCCTCGACAGCAGCGATGAGGAGGCGCCCGAGACATCGATAGCCGCAAGTGCAGCCACTGTTTTCCGAATTGGACCCGTCATGCATTACAATCCCCTCCTGATCACCGATGCCAGATCGGGCCCATACTCCAGATACCTCTCGCTGACAGATAGGTCCACGGAGATGATCAATGGGGACGACGCATCTGCAGCCTCGATCGACCTGGCCAGAAAATGCTGGAGCCGTTCCGACCTCATCATGATATACTCAAACTATTCAGCGGGCCTGAGCGGTGTTCCGCTCGCATCGTATTTCAATATCCCGATGATCTTCACCCGAGCGATAGATGAGGAGGTCAACGGCCTGATGGAGGACCTGGATTGCAGATATGCCATCGTTCTTGAAGATGCCCCAAAGCCCTCCGTCCCATCCATGAGGCTGCTTGCGGAGGATGTGGTTGACATTAACGCTTTCTTCTGCTGGGCGCTTATGGTCAACGGGGACCAGACCGATTATATCCTCCTGACCAACCCAGCCGATGTGGAGAACACCTGGGGGGTGCCAGGCCACCTCCCCATCACCTCAACATCAATGGTTGCAGGGCAGGTTGCAGCCTACAGAAAAGCCGTGATAGGATTCGTCGATGGATACGGTGAGGATGAGCTGGGGCTGGATCACGATGACCTAGAGAACTACAACCAGATGGGGGCCAGCGCCGAGGTTGCCAATGGATACGCCTCATCGGCAAAGGAGGAGATCTACCGCCTTATCGACTGCATGGACCGATATGGGCCAATGACCCCCAGGTTCGTGAGCCTGGTGGGGGACCCGATAGGAATACCTTTCCATTACGAGTACTTCGATCCCGGGTCCAATGGGCCATTTTTCTCAAATACCAACTACGTTGCCTCCGATTACTACTACGGCGATATCGAGGGCGATGAGAGGCAGGATATCGCAGTCGGCCGTTTCATGGGCCAGTCGTTGACGGACATATCCCTTCTGGCGGTGAGGTCCCTGGGATCGGAGGAGTACAACGATCTCAACTTCGAGAGGGGAGAGGATATCGCACAGAGGGCATATGATACGTTGTCTCCCGACTGGAGGGAGAATGCAGGAGTGTTCGTGGGAACCTCGAAACCATTTCCCCTTCCCGGAGCGCTCAAACACATGAAGAAGTACCACTATGAGGTGCTGGGCTCCGCCGGGATGTTCGTGACATCGGAGGAATCCATGCTCCTCAACGACGTGACTGCGGACATGGTGATGGACCAGATGAACTACCTCATGTACTGCGGGCACGGCGTCCACTATGCATGGTACTCGAACAGGGTCGACCACATAGACGCAGCATTCGTGGCCGGCATGAAGCTTAAACCCGGGTTCACGGCCGTCATGGCATGCCTAACGGGGCGCACGGATAACATGGAGAACGGACTTGATGAGATGGTATCCCTCTCCTTCCTTCACGCCGGCCTCAACGCCTATCTCGGATCCACCAGACTGGCCTATGGGCTGTTCAAGGTTGGCGACGGGGAGCAGGGCCTTCTCCTGGATACCGGTGCGCTGTATCTGATAGATAAGATAACAGAGCATTTCTGCGAGGATCCCATGCCGGTAGGTGAGCTCCTGATGGTGGCAAGGAACGACATGATAGACAAGTGGGGGATCGATGAGAGCGACCAGTATGGGCTGGAATCCAGGGTGGCGATGTGGGAATACCTCTGCTACGGAGACCCTGCCTGGACCCCCGTCGGATGAGCTCTACCTCAATACTTCCTGAAAAACTCACTCTCCATCTCTCTGATCTTGCTGTCCAGCATAGCCCTTGATTCGGGTTTTGTGAGGATATCTTTTGCCCTGTTCAATCTTGCGGCCAGGGCCATCGATCTCCTCTTCAGTGTTGGCGTATCATCGGAGACCTTGTCCGGATGGAATCTTTTTATCAATCTCCGGTACGCCTCCTCGATCTCCTCTGGCCTGGCATTCATCTCCAACCCCAGTACACGATATGACTGCAGATCGTTATCGTCGAAGCCGCAGAATAGAAGCTCAAGGTCATCGACCCTGGTGCCGTCCTCACTTTCGGAGCCATTTTCCCCTCTTCTCCCGAACAGGCCGACGATATCATCGTACATCTTCCTTACCTCCTCGTCGCGCCTGCCCTTTTCAACACCCCCCCCTTCCGATCCGTCGTCCTGGGCAGGCCCTTCAAGGTGTTGTTCATTCGATGGGAGCTTATCCATCGAGCCCACACTCCTGTCCCTGCGTATCAGTATATACGAGATCATCACCCCGATGAGTGCTGATATCAGTGCGGCGACGATCAACAGGGCCCCCCACAGGGAAGAGGATTCGGATCCCTCCTTGGCCACCACGTCATTGACAACATAAAAGGCCCCGGTGGTATCAGTTTGCGACAGATGATGTGGAGAGGAGTCCTCTGCAACCACCATCACCTCGTAATTCCCTGGAGAGAGCAGGGAAGTATCTATGGTATAGTTCGTACACGAGGGCAGGAGATCGCCCTCGATCTCGATCCACCCCTCACCCGCTCTTCGAATGAAAAGAGAATATGTCAGATCGTCCCCATCCCTATCGTTCCCCATCCAATCCAGCCGTAGATCGCCACTAACTGGAGTGTCGTCGGCGGGAGGGGCGATGAACTCCACGGTGGGGCTGTCAGGGCGTTCGATGATCAACGGCTCAAAGATAAGCTCGGTTACCAGGTAGGTCACCGTGGGGTCGATCACCCTTGCCTTGACCAGATATCTTCCTTCGAGATATTCCGAGCAGTCAAATATGAAAGTGCCCGTCGCGTTCAATTTCGATGAAATAAGCTCCCAGTTGACCCCATCCGAGGAGAGCAGATATGATACTCTCAGTAACGCGGTTTCACCCGCATCGGGATCGACGGCCTTTACGGAATAGTATGCCGTAAAGGTGACCGTTTCCGACGCCCAGAACAGTGGGGTTAGCTCTGGAGGGTCGGGGTTGAATATAATGAGGTCCAGGTATGTCCTGTTCAGGACCGTATCCTCCTCATCGCAGACATCGACCCTGAGCCTGTATTCACCGTCATCAAGGTCCAACACATTCCATTGATATGACCCACTCAACGGCAAGGCCTCCATAACGATCTCCCATTGGCTCTTACCCTCCTGCAAGCTGTGAATATTCACCCTGAGCTTCTCTCCGACCTCACCCTGGGCATCACAATCCCAGATGATAGGCACGCTCCTTTCAACCACCTCTCCCCCCTGTGGAGAACTCAGCGAACAGCTGATATCCTCCGCATTCCTGATCGCGAAGGCCCCGGAGATCAATTCCGCGGATAACCCCGTCCCGTCGGTCACCACCAACCTCACACGGTACCCTTCGGCATTGGTAAGGTCGATAGTATCCAGTAGATAATGGTCCTTGTATCCATCTTGCACGCAGAGGGGCGAGAACTCATCCAGGAAATTGGAGCAGATAGATATCTCGCAGTTCAGGTTATCCTGGGGGTCAGGGTCGAAACAGGTCCAGGTTATGTTCAGTACCCCGGAAACGGTCACCCCCTCGTGGATGGATATTGAGGATAGGGTAGGTGAGTCGGGGTTTTCCACGCTGAAGAGCAGCTCGGAATAGGCTTCCTGGTAATTTTGATCTTGATCGTAAGCTGTCGCCTTGAGCGAATAGCCGTTGCCATCCGGAACATCACCAACCGTGGTGTTCCAGCGATAATGTCCATCGTTCGGTTGATCCTTCGCGATCGCCCTCCAAACCAGGTCATCATTGCGGTAGTTCAGCTCGATCCAGATATCGGACCCATCCTGAAGGTCATCTGCAAACCAGTATATGTCGAAGGACCCACCGATCGTCCCATTCTCATCGATCTGATCTGCCATTTTCTCATCGAGTAAGACCACCACCGGATCGTGATACGTTCCATCGTCAGCAAGCCCTTCTCCTGAAAGTGGATATATCAAGATAAACAGCATCATGACCATGATCGACACGGGCCATTCAGGCCCTTTCACATTATTCATCAATTGAGCCCCCCTGTGATCTATGTATTAATTTTCCCACTCTTTATAAATAAACGATTTATTCATGAGACGTGTTGTAACAGCTTTTGTTGTGAGAAACGGGAGCATCGTGTTGATGGTATGGCACCCCGGACCCGATATCCACATGGTTGCCCTCATCGACCAGATATTGAATTTACCTAAAGATTATTATCAATTGCCGACTTTAGGTCACCGGGAACATCATGACTCAGAGCAAGGATAGCATCAGGAAGGAGAAATCGAGGATCAACCACCTGCTGGACCAGGAGAACCGCACCTGCGCAAAATGCAAGGACAAGAAGATCACGGGATGCAATGGGTGCTTCCATCTCAAGAGAAAGGAGAAACTTCAGATACAGAAGGATGCTATCATCGAGATGATGAAATGATCAAGGCGCCCTGGCCTGCTGCGGGGAGTGTTCAAATTGCCACCTGACGACAATAGTAAGGAACTGGAGGTCGGGGAGCTGTACTCCGTCCTCAAGAGAAGGGGATATTTCTGGCCCTCGTTCGAGATCTACGGGGGGGTGGCGGGGTTCGTGGACCTTGGCCCTCTGGGGTCATTGATCCGTGAGAATATCGAGGGTATCTGGAAGGATAAGTTCCTTCTGGAGGAGGGTTTCCACCTCGTCGACTGTCCATCTATCAACCCGGAGGTCGTGTTCGCTGCCTCGGGACATCTTGAGAAGTTTTCAGACCTCCTTGTTAGATGCAGCAGCTGTCTGCTGCCGTTCAGGGCCGATCATCTTCTGGAGGACCTGATCGAGAACCCCGATGCGCTTGGTAAGGACGAACTTGCGGCCGCCCTGAAGGAGAACGATATAAGGTGCCCGGAATGTTCCTCCGAGCTTGGGGGCCCGGAGGAGTTCAACCTGATGTTCTCAACGTTCATCGGGCCAGGGAAGGAGAAACTCGCATACCTGAGGCCCGAGACGGCCCAATCCATATTCATGGACTTCAACTCCCTCTACCGCTACAACAGGGACCGCATGCCATTCGGCGTCGCCCAGATCGGAAAAGGGTTCAGAAATGAGATCTCTCCAAGACAGGGCATGCTCAGGCTCAGGGAGTTCCACATGGCCGAGGGTGAGTTCTTCTTCGATCCGGACGATCCGTCGTTCAAGGGGGCGGGAAGATACCTGGACCTGGAGGTGGGCCTGCTTGCAAGCAGCGACCCGGGATCGACGATCCATACCACCCTGGGAAAGGCGACCGATGAGGGCATTATCGGCTCCAGACTGCTCGCCCATTTCCTCGGGGTCACCCACTCCTTTGCCACGTCGATCGGGATCCCTGCCGGTGGGATGAGGTTCAGGCAACACCTACCAAGCGAGATGGCCCACTATGCACGCGACTGCTGGGACCTCGAGGTTATCACCTCCAACGGGTGGGTGGAGATGGTCGGGGTGGCGGACAGATCCGCATACGACCTCAACCAGCACGCGAAAGCTTCCGGTGTGGACCTGAGGGCCAGGAGGAAGTTCGACGAGCCCATCGTCAGGGAGATAAGCAGACTTCAGCCGAAAATGAAGGAGATGGGGCCGATCTTCAGGGGAGATGCGAAGGCGTTGGGCGAGGCTCTGGAGAGCCTTGACCCGAAGAACCTGAAGGATCACATATCATCCAGGGAGCCCATCACGGTGACGCTGAGGGGTAAGGAGGTCGAGATACCATCCAACTGCTACGAGCTGGTGGAAGGTCAGGAGCGCATACACGTGGAGCCGTTCACCCCCAACGTGATCGAGCCCTCATTCGGCATAGATAGATTGATGGTGTCCGTTCTGGAACACGCCTACCGGGAGTCCGATACCAGCCCAAAGGGGGGAGAATCCGAGGATGGGACCTACAGGGTCCTCAGGCTGGACCCAAGGGTGGCACCCGTCAAGGCAGGTGTGTTCCCCCTTCTCAACAAGGACGACCTTCCCGAGCTCGCCTCACCGCTTAACGACAGGCTGAGGCGGCGGGGGCTCAACACGTACTACGACGTGAGCGGATCGATAGGCAGGAGATATGCCAGAATGGACGAGATCGGCACCCCCTTCTGCATCACCATCGACCATCAATCCGTTGAGGATGGAAGTGCCACCGTGAGGGAGAGGGATTCCGGGGAGCAGGTCCGCGTTCCCATTGAGGGGATGGTGGATCTCATCGAGGACCTCTGCCGGGGCAGGGTATCCTTTGAAAACCTGTGATGGTACCTATTCTCATCACCTGTTCCTTAGATATTTGATCAGCAGGAACGGAGATCCCAGGATCAGCCCGAAGAGGCATATTACCAGCCCAATGACCACGATCCATCCCAATCCTTCCACCAGGAAGGAGATCACGGGGAACCCCCACGTGGGAAAAAGCCTTTCAAC
>JAUVCY010000082.1 GCA_030595585.1 Thermoplasmatota archaeon | reverse complement strand
GCACCAGCGGTCCCCTTAAAGTACCGTGCCTCCGGAGAGACACGTGGCAATTAAGGGCAAGGGTCTCGTTCGTTATCTGACTTAACAGAACGCCCTACGGTACGAACTGACGACGGCCATGCACCACCTCTCTACCAATCGAGCAAAGTCATCAGCTTGGCTTTCATGTGGCAGTCGCCCCTGGTGAGTTTTCCGGCGTTGAATCCAATTAAACCGCACGCTCCTCCCGTTGCTGTGCTCCCCCGCCAATTCCTTTAAGTTTCAGTCTTGCGACCGTACTCCCCAGGCGGCGCGCTTAACAACTTCTCTCCGGCACTGGATGCCCACGTAAGACCCCCAACACCAAGCGCGCAGCGTTTACACCCTGGACTACCCGGGTATCTAATCCGGTTTGCGCCCCAGGGCTTCGTCCCTTACCGTCGGACCCGTTCTGGTCGGACGCCTTCGCCACCGGTGGTCCCCCAAGGATTACAGGATTTCACCCCTACCCCTGGAGTACCTCCGACCTCTCCCGGTCCCAAGTCCAGCAGTCTCCCCAGAATTCGATGGGTTAAGCCCATCGATTTACCCAGAGATTTACCGAACCGGCTACGGACGCTTTAGGCCCAATAATAACGATCACCACTCGGGCCGCTGGTATTACCGCGGCGGCTGGCACCAGTCTTACCCAGCCCTTACTCTATAAGCTTTTTAGACTAATAAACAGCATACACTGAGTGCATGCACTTGGAATCCCCTCGTCGCGCTTGCGCGCATTGCGAAGTTTTCGCGCCTGCTGCGCCCCGTAGGGCCTGGACTCGTGTCTCAGAGTCCATCTCCGGGCAACCACTCCCATGGCCCGTACCCGTCGTCGGCTAGTGAGTCCTTTACACTCACTACTACCTGATAGGCCGCGGACCCATCCTAAGGCGCCGGAGCTTTGGACCTAAATGCATTCCAGCAGCTTAGATCTATGGGGTATTAGCCTTAGTTTCCCAAGATTATCCCCCACCTTAGGGTAGGTTATCCACGTGTTACTGAGCAGTATGCCGAGGGCCGAACCCTCTCGACTCGCATGGCTTAATCGGATTCCAAGAGCGGTGACCGCCGGCAGGATCAACCGGAATTGACAGATGAGAATAAGCATTAATGCTTTCCATCTTCCTACACACATTACAACGATCAACTCTCTCGAGTTTCACCATTCATCGTATGTCGGATCTAAGAGGTCACGGCACTAGCCGGGTTTCTCGGACCCCGTCTCATTTCCGCATCGTCGGATGGCCCCGATCATCCAAGGACACTACGTCCATATCACGGGGAAACGCGTTCAGATGCGTGTATTCCCCCCTTAATCAAGGCCTGTATATAAGCCTTGTCCTTACGAGGGGCATGGTTTCCCACACCGGCCAGATGCCGGTTGGGAAAGCCTCCTAATATACATTCATTATAAATGATTTGCCGTGGGAAATATCCGCACCTCACTCCATCATGGAGGAGTTCTGGGACTGCTCGAGCTCCGCCTGTAGCTCGTTTATCAACATCTTGAGGGTCCCCTCGAAGGAAAGGGACCTGAACTCCCTTATGCCGCCCCACTCGGACTGGAGCTTGGCTACGACGAACTCTTCTTCCTTGCTGATCTCGATATGACAGATCGGTTCTTCCATCCGAACACCTACCTACACTATTTGACCGAATATGGGCCCGATATTTGAAATGTTCGGAGGTTATGGAACAATAATGTCGAGGCACTCAGCACATAACCGTCATCCATGACCATAAAGGTTAAATGACAACACTAGACTAATTACGTGCTGAACCGGAGGCAGGAAGATTTGAACCCAAAAGCATTATCCTTCATGGCGATCGTGGTCCTTGGCTCACTGGCCCTTCTTCCAATGCTCGATACGGAAGGCGCCCAGGGGGAGGAGGATCTGGCCAATTGGACGTTCATGGTCTACCTGGACAGCGATAACAACCTCGAGAGCGCGGGGATCGAGGATATGAACGAGATGGAGATGATCGGCTCGACGGACGAGGTCAACATCATAGTCCAGATGGACCGGTGGGAGACCGAGGAGTCCGACGATGACACCTCCAATGGGGATTGGAAAGGCTGCAAGAGGTTCAGGATCGAAAAAGATGGGGACACGTCGATCATCAACTCACCCGAACTGATGGACCTCGGCGAGGTGAACATGGGGGACCCGGAGGTCCTGATAGATTTCGCAAAATGGGCCATGGACAACTACCCTGCCGAGAACTACGGGATCGTCCTTTGGGACCACGGCGGGGCTTTCTACGGGATCTGCTGGGACGACACGGTCCCGGGATCGGATGAGGCCGACACCATCAATATGACCGAGATGAGATACGCCGCAAGGGAGATCTACATGCACAGGGGCGCGGAAAAACTTGAGTTCTGGGGCTTCGACGCCTGTCTGATGGCGCAGATGGCCGTACTGTACCAGCTCAAGGATTTCGTGGAGGTGTGTGACGCTTCCGGCTACAACGAGCCCGGGGATGGATGGCCGTACGAGGATTTCCTTCTCGACCTTACCAGGACCCCTACAATGGATGGTGCCGAACTGGGGAAATCAATTGCGAAATGGTATGTGGAATCCTACTCGAACAGCGCTGATGACCCGGACGACGCTCCGGCGATCACCATGACGGTGTTCGACCTGACCAGCTTCAACGACCTCACGCTGGTCCTGGATCGGTTCTCCGAGGAGATGGCCTTCGGAGCGAGGAGGTTCAGCCCCCATATATGGGGTGCCAGGGAGAGCTGCACCTCGTATGACATGATAAACATCGGCCCATATGATTTCACAAAATACTCCATGTACGACGTTTACGATTTCACCGAGAAACTGGAGATCAGGTTGATGGCGGTGAACCCGATAAACAGCCCGCTGATCTCACTGTGCGGGGACGTGAGGGATGCGATAGATTCCGCCATAATAAAGGCTGAAAAACACCTGTACAACCCGACGATCAACGCCCACGGCCTCTCCATGTACTTCCCCAACAAGGAGGACCTCTTCATCGATGCGAACAGGCTCCCGACAACCTACGACGCCGAGATATACGAGCAGACGGATTTCGCCAGGGAGCACCTGTGGGACGAGTTCCTGCTGGCATATTACCGATGGGAGAACCTGGACGACTCTCCGCCCGTTGTGAACATAGGGGGCCCCCAGTACAATTACACCTACGGGGACAACGAGGAGTTCGCAACCATCTGGGGAGAGGCGTACGACAGGGAGGAGCTGCTCAAGGTTGAGATACGTTTGAACGGGGGAGAGTGGGAGGTGATGCCCGGCATTTCCGGGCAGGGAAAGATCCAATGGATATACTCCGTGGACCTCATGGAACTGGAAACCGGGCCGCATCTGGTGGAGATCAGGGCGTGGGACAGCCTGGGAGATACCCAGCCCGGACACGTTACGGCGCCGGTCTCAACGCTTATCAACATCGAGGAGCGCCCGGACGAAAAGGACGAGGGGTGGTCGATCCCCAAAAATATCGTGAACGGGGCGGTACTGACATTGATAGCCGCCGGCCTGGCCCTGGGCGTGGTGCTATTCCGCAGCAAGAAGAATTAGGGGGCATCCTGAGTTGACATCCTACGACGGCCCAGCTATCGACATCCGATCCGTTACCAAGGACTACGGGAGAACCAGGGCCCTTGATGACGTCTCGCTCGAGGTGAAGACCGGGGAGCTCTTCGGCCTGATAGGACCAAACGGGGCGGGAAAGACCACACTCATGAGATCGCTCATCGGAGCGCTTGAGCTCGATGAGGGCAGGGTGCGTGTGATGGGCATGAACCCGAGCACCAGAAGCGATGCGATCAAGACGCTTTCGGGGATCGTCCCCGAGGCGGAGACGCCCCCGTCGTTCCTTACCCCGGATGAGTTCATGGAATTCGTCATGGACGTCAGGGGGAAAAAAGCAACCGCCGGTGAGAAGGAGAGGTGGCTCACATTCTTCGACATGGAGAACCAGAGGGACCAGATCGCAAAGGACCTCTCCAAGGGGACCAGACAGAAGCTGATGCTGACCAGCGCCTTCATCCACAAACCCCCTCTGCTCCTCCTGGATGAGCCCTTCATCAACCTGGACCCGATCTATCAGAGAAAGGTGAAGGACTACCTCCTGAAATACGTTGAGAAGGGGGGAACCATCCTGCTTTCGACGCATATCCTGGGACTTGCACAGGAGCTGTGCGGCAGGGTCGCAATACTCCACAAGGGCAGGATCCTGAAGATCGCCACCACCGCGGAGATAATAGAAGATAAGGGAGACCTCGAGGAGGCCTTTCTGGACCTCGTTGGTTACCGCTCATAGATACTTGAGCGGATAGAGGTCCCGCTCCATCAGCGTGACCTGATTGGTGTCCAGGGTCTTGGGCGTCAGGGCCACCATTAGGATCACCTCGGTGGTGGAGACCTTGTCCACCAGCCTCCGAAGGAAACGGATCACCGGATTGAACGTGTTGTTCCCTATGAGGTACTCTATGCCGTCAAGCAGGACAACGCCGTCGCTGTTCTCGTCGATGAACTCCTCTATGGAGTATATTATGGACTCCAGGGACGGGGGAAGCCTCTTCACCGCTGACCCGACCTCCCTGTCCGTCAGCCAGGCGATATCCTCCTTTTTCAGTCCATATGTCCTCTCCAGTATTTTTGGATTGGTCCTGGCAACGGCGAAGCCGGTCTTACCCTGCTCCCGAAGAGCCTTGTACAACCTGTAACATTTATCCGCCCTTTTCTCCTCCACAAGATATGATAGTCCACTTATCAGCTTGCTCGCGTCGGCGGAAGGGCTCCAGGACTCCTCTTCGGGCTCCGGTTCGACGACCTCCTTCGGCTCGGGTTCCGGCGATCTCTTCTGCTTGGGTTCCGACGGCCTCTCCGGAGCCGGTTCGGGTGCCGACGCTTTCCCCTCCACCGTCTCGATCTCCAGCTTGCCCCTCACCCTCTCGAGGAGCTCCTCCTTCAGCCCCACCGGGTTCAACCCCAGCTCCTTGCACTTCATCCGGAGCTCCTCCTTGGTCATCTTCTCGAGGGCGCCCTCCCTGGAGAGCTCATCGTGGTCCATCTCCCTCTTCTTCTTGATGACGTCGAGCATGCAGTTCTTCGCGTAGGTCACCGCCGTCTCCCTGTCCCCGGACTTCAGGGCGTATATCGACTCGTTGATGTACTCCTCGGCCCTGGTGACATCGGCTCCGCTCTTCCTGGCCTGAAGGATCAGCCTCTGACCCCTCTTGATGATATTGACGATTTGAATGTATTCCCTGTCCTGTCCTGACATTTCGCACCGCTCTGGCCGCTATAAGGGGCTTTATCCTTTATACTTTACCCGAGAAAGCCCGTGCTTCCCCGAGAAAGCCCTCACTTCCCCTTGAAAAAACCATAAGATAAGCTCAATCATCCCAATCCGCGGCATCATCTTCCTCATCGGGCTTGAAACGGGGGCTTCTCCTGCCCCTCTTCGGACGGGATGACCTCTCTCCGGAAACGTCATCCGATAAAGGAGGCGCCTCGTCGGTCTCCAGTTCCAGCTCCTTCTCCAGCTCCTCCTTTCTAAACAGCTGGAGTACGAAATAGCCTCCGATCCCCATCAGGACCAGTATGATGAGCAGGATCCAGTACCACGGCGTTGAAGGCAGCTCCTTCGGATGATCGTCGGGATCCTGTGGATCGGTGTTCTCCACGTACTCCTTGATATTGGGCCACCCGTCGTCATCCTGGTCCTCCCAGGGGTCGTCCCTGAACGGGTGCGTTCCCCACCGGGCCTCCCAGAGGTCGTCCATGTCGTCGCCGTCGGTATCTCCCTTTCCCGGATCGGTGAGGTTGTACATCTCCATCATAAGGGTGAGGCCGTCCTCGTCCTTGTCGATGGAGGTGTCGTCCGGGGAGAGTGGATCGTATCCATATTTCTCCTCCCAGGAATCCTCCAGGCCGTCGCCGTCACTGTCCATGTATCCGGCAACGGCGACCTCCATTGTTCCCTCAACGGGGTATCTGCTGGAGATGTCGCCGGATGTGGAGTTCTCATCCTGGTACAGGAACCAGACCTCCACGGGGCCGTTGTACGGGCCCGGCAGTGCGAACGTCTTGATCTCCCCCTCCCTGCGGTCAGGCTTGAATATCCACGGCCTGGTGGTATTTGGATATCTGGCCATCAGCGTTACGTCGCCTCCGTGGTTCACCACGACCTCCCAATCCTCTCCCACCGGGACCTCCTCCGGCAGGGTGAAGTTCAGCGGGATCTGATCGATGGGTTCCTCCTCTATCTCGCCTGTGAAAAGGAGAGTCCTGAGCGAGTTGCCCGCGATGTCCAAATGGTACAGGGTGATCTGGTACCACCCGGGCCCGGCCTCCAGGAACGGCTGTGTCAGCCGGATATCTGCCAGGTTATCCTCTATGATCAGCCTCTCGGGGTCAAGCGTCCAGTTCCCGGACCCGTTGGAGATGTAGATGTAGAACGAATCCACGTCGAGGCCGGAGAGGTTGTCTGCGATACGGAAGTTGAACCTCAGGTCGTCATCTATTTTGGGAGATATGGGGTCCACGAACTCCGACCAGATGGCGGGGAACGAGGCGTCGTAGCGGAACGTCCCCAGGTCCAGGGATGCGATGTTGCCGGAGTTGTCCCGGGCGTGGAACGAGACGTCCCATATGCCCTCCTCGTCGATCGTCATCGATGAGCCGTCCACCTTCCTTGAGGATGTGGAGGATTCTATGAAGAACCACGACGATGCCGATCCGGACCCGCTGTCCTGGACCGTCACGCCGATGGGGATGGGATCGTTCTCCCAGCCGGAGGGTATTGTTGTTTCAGGATGGAGATCTGGCGCGATCGTGTCCATCGTTACCGACTGGGTGGGCAGCTCCACCCGGACCTTGGAATCGGTGACGAAGGCGCGGATGTTCATCGTACCCTCGTGGCTGATGTCCTCCAGCATCAGCTTGAAGTGCCTGGAGTCCAGGGAGACCAGGGCGTCCCCCGTTGCATTTACCCAGGTGGTGGAGTTGGTGCCCTGGATGTTGTACTGTATCTCGAAGCCGACCCCTTCTCCGTCGGGGTCGGCCCCCTGGAAGGTGATGCCCACGAACTCGTTCTCGTAGGGGTCCGCCGAGAGGGACATGGTGAACTCGGGGGGGTCGTTAACAGGGTCGATATACTCCGATAGCATCCCGGCCCTCGTGTACCCCACAATGTCCAGAACCGTCGCGTAGATGTTGACCGTCGACCCCTGGGTGAGGTTCCAGTCGTCGGATATGGATCCCGAGAACCGCTCCCCATCCCATATGAGGGGCTGTGGGTCACTCTGCGGAGCCCCATACCCCCATTGGTAAGTACAGTTGTCGTGGTCCAGGCCGGAATACCTGTCGTGGGCCTCCACGAAAAAGGGCGTGGCACCT
>JAUVCY010000302.1 GCA_030595585.1 Thermoplasmatota archaeon | reverse complement strand
CGATCAAGGCCAGAGTGGGGACCATCACGGCAAATATGAGAAACAGACAAACCGCTCTTAACATCCGCACATCGATTGTATTGGCGGGTATATATCGTTTTCACAGGGTGGGTCGATATCCACCAGATCGGAGGGTCATTGGGCTGATATGCGCTTCTGTTAAATTTCAATTGAATATAATGAGATAAAGAGAGCCTGATATCTCTGCTGTATCCCAACTTTGACAGATCGAATTTGATATAAGCCTGTCAATGTTGGGAGAGGCCTAACTTTGACACTCATCTTTATTTATATGTCAAAGTTAGGCTGTATCGGCGGTAGTGTTACTGGACCTTCGAACAGTACCAACCCTCTATCTGTTGAATGCAGAACCGGTTCAACCTCACAGCTATTTTGCCTTTGACCATCTCATTTCCGCACTCTGAACATATTGGATTCGTGTTCTCATTCCCTATCATTCATATCAGCTCCAACATCTCACCTCGAATTGGTTCATTTTGATCTTCACACAAGTACCTTGGCGTTCTCTAGATTCGTATCTGTTAGAATGGCATCCATCAGTTCAGCTTTTCTGAGATCTGCGTTTGAGAACTTGGCGCCCGTAAGGTCCGCTCCCGTTAGATCTGCCCTCCAGAGTTTCGACCCTTCCAGCCTGGCCCCGGATAGATTTGTTCCGGAAAGATCACTATGGCTGATCTCTGATCTGAACAGCCATGCTCCCTCCAGATTCGCTTTTCTGAGGTTCACCTCCCTCATTGTCGTATCCATCATGCGCGCCCCTCCAAGATCGGCCCCCGAGAGATTCGCACCGCTCAGGTCTGATCTGCTCAGGTCAGCCCCTGAGAGATCCGCATCCCGAAGATCTGCAAATGATAGGTCCGCGCTTCGTATATCGGCTTTGGAGAGATTGCAATTCGCCATGTTCACCTTTGAGAGATTTGCATACATGAGATCATAACCGCTCAGGTCCATTCCGGAAAGATCCATTCCTGAAAGGTTTATCCTCCTGCTATGGTCTTCCATCCTCCAGAGATTCCAATCCCGTACTCCTTTATCCATCATCTGGATGAAAGCCTCCTTGTCCCGATCATTTTCTTGCAACATTCTTTCACAACCTCTCATTTTTTCGGCGCTTTCCGGTAGGGGTATATGTTTCATATCCGGAAGGTTCGAATGGAGAGTAATGATTTTATATTGAATTATACATTTGTAACATTAAATAACAACGGGTGGCTGTATTATTATGGAAAAAACAACCAATGGTAAAAAAAACACAGAAAATATGATAATGAGTGCTCTTTTAGAGGATCCGACCAGGAGTATGAGAGAGATCGCCAGGGAGTTGAACTTGTACAGACAGACCGTATGGCGGAAGAAGAAGGAGATGGAGGGGAAGAACCTGATCTGGGGCTATACCGCCGTAGTAGATGAGAACAAGCAGGATAGGATGACGTTTCTGGTACTGATGAAAATGAAGCCGATGATGAGGGATATGGCGGAGATAATAGTGAAGAGGATCAAGACGAACGAACCTGCGAAGAAGGATATCAGGTTGATCGATGTATTTCAGGTGAACGGTGAATATGATTGGATGATCCGGTTCTCAGCTCCGTATCACACCACGGCCCGGAAATATTACGATACACTCAGGGTCGTTTACCGCGAACATCTATTGGAAAAGCCGATCCTTGTGGATGTGAACTTCATTCTGGTTGCGGAGGGAAAAAGGAACCCCGAGATCGATCACCTCTTCGATCTGGTGATAACCCCTTGACCATCATCTGCATTGGAGGATCTCCATCATTCTTATAAAAAACGGAAGATCGGATATTGGGTTGATATGGTTTCAATCAAGATATCTTATGTCCCCGGCGACTATCCTCTTGGTTCCCTCGCTCCAATCCAGGATCAGGCATCCGCTCTCGTCCACGTTGGACACCGTTCCGTTGATCGTCCCCCTGTCGTCGGTCACCTCTATTCTCCTCCCGATGATGTTGGAATGTTCGAACCACTCCTTCCTTATACTATCGTGGTCCCCGGATCTGACAAACGCATAGAGGCCGTCAAGATGCTTCAATATGCTGCGAAGAAGCTGAACCCTGGCGACATCTGAACCCGTCTCAATCTTCAATGACGTGGCAATCTCCATAAGCTCCCCATCCAGCTCGTTGTTGACGTTGATACCTATTCCGATGACGGCGCTGTTTATCCTGTCCATCTCCGCATCCAGCTCCGTGAGGATCCCACAGACCTTCTTCCCGTTCACCAGCAGGTCGTTGGGCCACTTGATCACCGACTCGACCCCACAGGTCTCCTTGATCGCCCTGTAAACGGCGACGGAGGAGGCCATGGTCAGTATCATTCCCCTCTCCGGGGGGATCCCGGGATATAAGATAACGGAGAACCACAGCCCTCCCTGTGGTGAGGACCATCTCCTTTTAAGGCGCCCCCTCCCGGCCGTCTGGATATCCGCTGCGATCACGATCCCTTCCGAGGGATCCTCACCAAGCATCCCTTTGGCGATGAGGTTCGTGGAGGTGGTCCTGGGAAGGAACCTCACTTCCTTTCCAACCACGTCGGTCCCGAGTCCATGCAGGATCTCCTCGGGGATCGGCCTGTCCGGTCTGGATATCAACCTGTACCCCTTGTTCCTGACGGAATCTATCCCGTAACCCAGTTTCTGGAGCGATTGGATATGTTTCCATACGGCGGTTCGGGAGACACCTAGCTTATCCGCGATCTCCTCTCCCGAGGTGAGATCCTCCCTTTCCAGAAGCGATAGTATCTCGGCTCTCATATCTCCAACTCCGCTGCTATTGGAACAAAGCCCTGTACGAGCTCTAATGGGTCATAGCGTCAGGATGGATTTCAATCTATCCTATGGCACATCCGGTTTTAGCCTGCCCTTGAGGGCAGGATCAACCTCGACG
>JAUVCY010000041.1 GCA_030595585.1 Thermoplasmatota archaeon | reverse complement strand
GAGAGGCCTTTCCGGTGGAGACATCGGGCATCCCCGATGTGGAGATAACGTCTCCCCGTAACGGTGCGGACGTCGAGGAGGAGGGGGAGATAACGGCAGAGGTGACATCCGAAGCTTCCATAGATGTTGTGGAGGTGAAGTTGGGGCCCGGGAATTGGGAGGAGATGGAGCTGGCCGCAGGTTACTACAGCTACACGGCAGACGTCTCTGGATCCCCAAACGGGGACCTCCGGATATCGGTCAGGGCGACGGATGAATATGGGCTGGCCGGCATCGCCTCGATAACGGTTCAGGTGGAGAATGAGGATTTCCTGCAGGGGCCCGAGATCGGACAGTTGACACACTCCCCGGGATCGCCGACTGCAGATGACGTCATCACGGTCTATGCGCCCATAGATGAATACGACACATCGGTCACGTCCGTTGAGCTCACATACTGCCTTGATGGGATATGCAACGTTCCAATGACGATGACAAATGAGGGGGGCGGTATATATTCTATCGAGATCGGCCCCTTCCAGGGGGGTGTGGAGGTGAGCTATTCTGCCATGGTGTACGACGATCAGGGGAACACCGTGATATCGTCGGATTACGTTTTTACCGTTCTTCCCGGAGAGGGTGGTGAACCGGCGGATGATGATGAAACAGGGGAACCTGTGGGGGCCTCAACGGAGTCCAGCAGCGTGATAAGCTTACCCCTCATCATCGGTGTGATCGCGGTGATCCTCAGTTTGCTGGTGGTCGTTTATTTTATCACCCGGTCCAAAGAGCAATACTGACGCCTCGAAACGGGAAAACCGCCCTCTTCCAACCTCCGAGAACACCCTCGGTCCAGGCGTTAATAATGACCTTGCTGGGCAGTGCTTGACATAATTAATGACACATTTAGGAATAAGCCTATTAATCGATGTTTTGTAAAGAGTATGCCATAGTATTTCCATGAACGATGGAGTGAAGATGATGCACCTTGAAAAAAAGTTGATGAAACCGATCCTGACGATCCTGCTGACATCACTTCTGCTGATAACCGTTCTCCCCCTTTCCGAGGTGGGAGGCGCAGTGGCATTCGACGACGGTGGGGAAGGGGTCGATGTCGATCCCCTGGTCGCGGCGGGGTACAGGCCGAGGTACCCTTACGAGGGATCTCCCTTTATTCAGACGCCTTCGCCGGCCCCGGAAGGCGTGGAGATGGTAACGTACGGCGATGACGATGAGGTCCAGGGCCTATCCTCCTCTCCGACGAGAAGGACCTACGAGCTGTACTATTCATATTCGATACTGGAGGCCTACGTGGATACGGATGCGGGAGACCTCTCCTCCAGCGAGTGGGACCTCCTCAAGAGGTTCTGCGATGATTTCGTAAACATCTCATATGGGAGGTCAAAGGATTACTTCGACCCCCTGGACAAGGTGGACGACGTGGTGTTCTACGTCTACAACATCGACGGTCAGAGCGGCATTGGGGGCTATTATCAGCCCGGAACCCACCATTTCTTCGTGGACAGGGCGGACCTGAACTGGGCAGGCGTCATCATAACCCACGAGTTTCAGCACTATATTCACAGGCAGTACGACCCCTACGAGTACCTCTGGATCGACGAGGGGTTCGCGGACCTCTCCGCATACCTGACCTACGGGCTGGACTCCGTCGTTGGCCAGCACGCCGTATATTATCTGAAATATTATCCCACGGTCTCGCTGATCATATCCGACAACACGTTCCAGAGCAACGTCGTCTACTACGGGTCGAGCTTCATGTACGCCCTGTACATGATGGAGCATTACGGCGGAAGGAACTACACCAGGGCCCTGGTCAGGGCGAGCCAGCGCGGGACCAGCGGCGTCAACTCCGCCCTCACAACGCTTGGGTTTTCGGATCGTTTCGACTCGACGTTCCAGAAGTGGAAGGTGGCCACAAGGGTCAACGACGATCATGCAGGAGAGGATAAGGAGTTCGCCTACGAGGTCAAGACCTTCAGCGGCTATTCCCTCGCAACCAATCTGCAGGCGAGCTATAACGGCCTACAACTCTCCCGCAGCGGGAACCTCAATTCATACGGAGTGGTGTCGCTCCGTTTCTCCTCCCCACCCGACCCAAATGAGGAATACCGCCTCAGGATCACCATCCCCTCGGGAACTCCCGACGTCGCACTGTACGAGGAGAGCTCCGCTCCCAGGAGCGTCCGCATGCTGAGCTTCTCCGGGGACACGGTCAAGTACGATCTCACGGAATGGGGTACAAAGTTCGATACGTTCCAGCTCATCCTATCGTCGTCGCAGTCAAGCGAATACTCACTCTCCCTTGACATCCTGGACCTGGACCCTCCCATTACCGAGGCCTTCATACAGCCTGGATCGCCCGATGGAGAGGATGGTTGGTATGTGAACTCGCCCAAGATCACCCTCACCACCGAAGCCGGCGCCACCAAGTTCTACCAGTTCAATTCAGGGGACATCATGGAGTACTCCGGGCCGGTCTACGTCCCGGAAGGCATCTACAACGTATCCTACTGGTCCGAGGATACAAGGGATAACGTGGAGAAGAAGCGTTACTTTCAGCTCAAGGTGGACCTGAGCACGCCCCGCTCATCCATAGATATCGATCCGGAACTGGATGAGGGCGAGTGGTATACCTCACCGCCCAATGTGTTCCTCTATACCACACACCTATATTCGGACATCTTCTACACGTGGGGGAACCGCGACTTCACCATCTATACTGAACCGCTCACCGCCCCGGAGGGTACAAGCTCCATCGTCTGGTATGCCATAGATCAGGCGGGAAACAGGGAGATGATGAGGGAGAGGGAGTTCATGGTGGATAGCACCGCTCCCGAGGTACTGGTCAACGTATATCCCGCGGAGCCGGACGGGGAGGGCGGCTGGTATGTAAGCCTGCCGAGGATAACCCTGTCCACCGAGGACAATGCAGACATTTACTATTCACTTGACGGAGGGTCCACTCTCCTTTACGATCTCCCGTTGGATATAATGCCAGGGGATCATGAGGTCAGGATCACCGCCCATGATCAGGCGGGCAACAGTGCCCCCGAACTGCGCTATCAGTTCAGGGTGGATACGGGATCGCCCACCCTCTTTGGGCATTTCGACAAGTTCCAGTACAGCGTTGAGAACTCCTCAAGGTGGCTCAGCATCCTCCCCACCCTTACATTGTGGTCGGATGAGAACAACGTCGATATCACCTACACCGTGAACGGCGGGGAGCCTCTGGACCACAAGGGAGATATTACTATTGGACAGGGGGAGAGCGAGATAATCGTCTACGGAAAGGACAGGGCCGGAAATTCCGCAGACCCACTTCACTTCAGGGTCCTGATAGATTCCCTGAGGCCCAAGGTAGAGCATCAGATAGATGACGTGCCGATCGACGGTTGGTACCGCTCCTCCGAGGTTGAGATATCCCTCGTGGACGTATCCTCCGGAAGCGTGGGTTCCCCGGTCTCGATCTCCTACAGCTGGGATTACGAGGAGTGGACGTTATACCGGTCACCCATCGCCGTCAGGGAGGGCATCCACGTCCTCCAGTACAGTGCCGTGGACAGCGCAGGAAATGCGATGGACCCCAGGACCATCGACCTGAAGATGGACAGCGTTCAACCGACAGGCCACATATCCGTGATGTGGCTCCTGGACAATAGCACTGTGGAGGTCCAGGACAACATCACGTTCGATATGACCAGTTCCCTGGATACCGGCGGGATCGCATTCTACAGAATGGACTTCGGTGATGGCGAGACGACCTCATGGTCAGGCTACGGAGAGTTCGTCCACGGTTTTGACGAAGCGGGCACGTACACGGTGACTGGATGGGTAAAGGACCATGCCGGAAATGAACAGAGCAAAACGGTCGAGGTCACCGTATGGAAAGGTGCGGAGGATGTTGCACAGGAGCAGCAGGGATCGGAGATCCCCCTCATGGCACTGCTCGGAGGCCTGTTCATATTGGTCCTGCTCGTATTCTTCCTCATACAGGTTGCGGTCATCATGAAAAGGAGGAACCAGCCCCGGATGCCGAACGGCCACCACGGAAGGAGCCACCTTCCCCACAGGCCCGCAGATCAACTTCTACCCCCCCATGCCGGCGGCGTGGAGAACGGGGGCCAAGACCAGATAGGGCACGTGGTCCAGGGCGATGTGATACCCCTTCCGGAGCACCTTCAGAACTGAGCATTTCGATCGGTCATTTTCGCCATCTGGACCGAGGCTCTCCCAAGGGTCCGGTCCAGGCCCGCTTTTCCCTTGTATTTATCCTGTTTGCTACTCCATTAACAAAGTTTTATATAATTAGAAGTAACTTGAACTCTGCAGTTTCCTATAGGGGATATTTTCCCCCAACCAGTGTAGACGGTCGGGTGATAAGATGGTAAAGAGATATCTATCGATGTTTATTGTGCTAGCCTTTTTGTTTTCTGGAATTTCGGTCATGGCCGGGGGGACTCCCCAAGTGTCCGATACGGAGGTACTCGAGACTACCGAGATCTTCGATGTTAACGATGTTGACATGGCAGATGCCATGGGAGGATACTTCACGGAGAACAAGGGACAGTGGAACGATGTGTTCTCGTTCATTGGGGATTCCTCCTTTGGGAACATTGGACTTGGGCAGAGCAAGGTGTACTACAACCTCATGAACCCTCCGATCGAAGAGGTTACCCTTCTGGGAGATACGAGGATGGTCCCCAATGGTGGTGATGTGATCTCATTCACCTTCGAAGACGCTGCAGTGGTTGAACCCATGGGCGTGGACGAGCTCTCCCACAACAACAATTATTTCCTTGGAGATGACGAGAGCAGGTGGGCCGCAGATGTGGACAACTACGAGGGGGCGATCTACAGGGAGATCTGGAATGGCATTGACCTTTCCTATGCATTCACCGATGAGGGGGCGAAGTACGAGTTCATACTCGAGCCCTTTGCCGATCCCGCTGAGATCGTGATACAGGTGGATGGACATGATTCTCTGAAGGTCGAGGACAGAACCCTCGTGATCGGTGTGGACGGGGAGAAAAGGGTGGAGGACTCCGATCTTTTGATCTACTATAACGATGGGTCCGGCGAGGTGATCGATGGATCGTTCAAGGTGATCGATGGATCATCCTACACGTTCGTTCTTTACGATTACGATGAGAGCAGGGGCGCCGTGATCGATCCGTACCTCTGGTCGACCTACCATGGCGGCTGGTATTATGATTACGGATATGCTATTGACCTGGACTCATCGGGGAACCCGATCATCACCGGGTACACACAGTCGTCCGATTTCCCCACATTAGGGGCATACGATAGCTCCGTTTCAGGCTATGATGTGTTCGTATCGAAATACTCTGCAAGTGGCACACTCACATATTCCACATTCATCGGTGGGAGCTACAGCGATTATGCGTATGACATCGCAGTCGATTCCAGCGGGAACGCATATGTCGTCGGCGAGACCTATGGATACAGCTGGTCTAATTATCCTACCACAGGTAGCGCACTTTATCGAACTGGAAGGGGATATTCAAGGGATGGTTTCGTGACCAAACTCAGTTCCGCAGGGAACTCCCTCGTATACTCGACATACCTGGGCGGTAGATATTACGATTGGTGCTTTGGCGTCGATGTGGATTCGGATGGTTATGCATACGTTTGCGGAATGACCTCGTCCTCCAATTTCCCGATGAGGAATGCATATAGATCGTCCATAAGTTACAGCTCATCATCATATGTGGATGTATTCGTGTCAAAATTCAACTCAGCCGGGTCCTCCCTGATGTATTCCACATTTATCGGCGGATACAGGTACTCAACTTATAGCGGTTCCTATCCGGATGTCGCTTCCGACATCGTCTGTGACGGCGACGGGAAAGCCTATATCACCGGCTACGTGTACGGGTATTCCAGCTCTTACAACTACTGGCCCAGAACGTCGGGCGCATACGATACCACGCCGAACGGTGGTTATGCAGATGCCTACATGACCGTAATAGACACGGAAAGCTCTGGCACCTCTTCCATTCCCTATTCCACCATGCTTGGCGGTTCGTCGTATGACCGCGGTTTTGGGATCGCTCTGGATTCTGACGGCAACGTATACGTGGCCGGTATAACCCAATCAACGTTCCCCACAACATCCGGAGCATTCCAGACAAGCAGGGGAGGAAGCTATGATTTCTTCGTGACCAAGTTCGACGCCTCGGCAACCATACCTTTCTCGACCCTGTCTTATTCCACCTATATCGGAGGATCGTCGCAGGAATATATGAACCAGGGGTCCAGGTATCCTGCGAGGGGAAGTCCTCTTGCAGTGGATTCTGACGGATATGCATACATCACAGGCCACACATACTCCTCGAACTACGACACCAAGTATGCCCTGCAGGGATCAAAAGCGGGCGGTTATGACGCAGTATATACAAAATTGTCGGACGATGGTACGAAATTGATGGAGTCCACCTATCTGGGCGGCAGCAGTGATGATTATGGCTATGGTATCGCGGTAGACTCCGATACCAACGCATACGTCATGGGCTCAACATACTCGTCCAATTTCCCAACATATCTTGCAAGGGACTCCTCGCGCAATGGATACTATGATGTTTTCCTCACGAAGTACAAGAAGGATATTCCGGATGTCGTACCTCCGGTGTTCGTGTCTGATAACTCCGATACTGCGGCGACGACCGGCGATCCGTTCACAGCGAGCATCTCGCTCACAGATAATATCGGCATATCCATGTGCTATGTCGAGTACTGGTACGGGGATACGGGATCTCATTACAATACTACCTTGACGGAGACAGCAACGATCGGCACATTCACCGGGACCATCAACGTGTGGTACTCAGGCGCGACCTGGATGCATTACAAGCTCTCCGGACGCGATGTCAAGGAGAACTACTACAGCCATAGTGAGGTAAACATAACGATCTCCGATAACGACGGCCCCGAGCTCACTGGGATATATACTGAGCAGCCAACCACCGGCGATCCGACCATGCTGAACCTATCGGTGTGGGATAACTGGGACGGGGAGGAGGTCGTAAATGTGTATGTGGATTACACCTGGGACGGCTGGGATACCTCCACGAACGAGACACTGACGTACAATGATACGTACAGTGTTTACAGATCGGGTATCGTGGACATACCCCATACCCTTGGACCTTTGGAGTTCACGGTATCTGCCCTGGATAATCAGACTCAGTGGGGGACCTACGATCTCGAGGTCGATATCGTTGACAACGACTTCCCGGAATACCACTATGACCTTACGCTGAGCCCCACAACAGGTGATCTGTTCAACGTCACCATAGATGTATCGGACAATATCGAGGTAGGCGAGGTGTACCTCTATGCTGACTACCTCGATGGGTATTCCCTTCCACCATATCCGATGATGTTCGATCCCATATCGACTGATTTCTACTGGAATCTGGGCTACAGGCATACGATGTCCGGCATCACCTACAATTTTACGGTTGCGGACACCTCCGGGAACCTGATCTGGACCGCGAACTCCACGATGATGCCCTCCGATAACGATAGACCCGAGATATTCTCCGATATGAGCCCTCTGTACGGGAACGCGGGAGCCGATTACCAGTTCAAGGTCCTCTGTACGGACAATATCGAACTGGATACGTTCGAGCTCACCTACAGCACCTCCCTTGATCCAAACGAGATCAAGGTCGATATGATCGAGCTGGGATCGGGTCAGTACTACTACGATATCGTACTGCCTGGCCAGCCATGTTCCCTCTACTACAAGTTCGATGCAGAGGATTGGCTGGGAATGACCGATGAGACGCTTCTGAAGACTGTGGAGGTAAAGGATATCGCCCCCCCGATGATAGAGGACCTGACATTCGACGATAACGCCTACACGGGTGACGAATACGTCATTACGGCAACGGTGAGGGACGATACGCTCCTCTCCTACGCCCGGGTGTACTATTATATCGGCGATGAGGAGCCAGTGGATCCGATGGTCGCTGCCGCGGAGAACGCCGCGAGCTCATATACCTTCACCATCATGGTGCCTGACAGCCTATTGGACCTTCACTTCAAGGTGGTTGCCTCGGACGATGAGTCCAACATGCAGGCGATCGGTTGGATCACCATCGGAGTGATGGACAACGACCTTCCAGAGATGATCGAGGACCTCTCCAATGCGCCGGACTCGACAATGGGCATTGCGACCACCGGGGACGATTACATGTTCATGGTCAACGTTTCCGATAATGTCGCTATCGGTTCGGTCATGGCATACTACACCATGCCTGGTGCCGAGGAGATGAGCATGGCCCTTGACGTGGGCACGAGGAGTGTATTTGGCTATTCCGGTACCGTCACCGTTCCCAACGATATGGCCGGTGACATGCTCTACCATTTCGTCATAGTGGACACATCCACGAACGAGATAACCACAGACGAGGTCGAGGTGGAGATCATTGACGACGAGGCGCCGGTCCCAATGGTGGACCTGCCTGATGAAGTATATCAGGGAGTGGAGTTCACCATGGATGCAAGCCTTTCCTTGGACAATGTAGGCATCGTCGGGTGGACGTGGACGTTCACCGAGATGGACGGCACGCCGGTCATCCTCTCGGGGGAGAGCGTGAACTACACCTTCGAGGAGGCGGGCCTCTACGAGGTAACCCTTACGGTTTCCGACGATACAAACCCCGGAGCCGCATTGGTCTTCGAGATCGATGTGATCGACACCGAGCCGCCGGTGGCCCTCGCGGAGGTACCGGAAACAATAGGTTCCGAGGACCTGCTCGATATGACCGCGATCGGCACCGATAATATGGAGATCGTAAGCTACCTCTGGACCCTTATCCTGCCCGATGGTACCGAGGTCACCGGGACGGAGAAGAATTTCACATACGATCTCATCGCGATACTGGGCACCCTGACCTTGACCCTGGAGGTCGAGGACGGCATGGGGAACTATGGTATGGCAGAGTACGAGATCGAGGCGATGGACCTGGACGCACCGGTGGTCATGACCCCGTCGGACGCACAGGTGTACGAGGACTCACTTCTCATCTTCAAGGACGCGGGTTCCTATGATAACATCGGGATCGTGAAATATGAGTGGAGGGTGAAAGATGAGGTTTACACCGGCACAGGCTTCTCCAGGAGCTTTGTTGACGCAGGCGAGTACAATATAACCCTGACCTGCTATGACTCGAGCAACAACTCTGCAGTTGAATGGTTCATCGTGTCCGTTATGGAGAAGGACCCCATGTTCGACACTGATGGCGACGGCATGCCCGATGTGTGGGAGAATTCCATGGGCCTGAATCCGACGGTGGATGACAGGAACGGTGACCCCGACGGCGATCTGATCATAAACATCCTTGAGATGGAGTATGGGACCGATCCATTGGATTCGGATACAGATGGCGATGGCCTCCCCGATAACTACGAGTTGAAATATGAATTCGACCCCACGGGAACGGACAACGCACAGCTGGACCCGGATGAGGACGGGGATTCCAATATGGAGGAGTACCTGCAGGGAGATCGGAGGAACCCGACGGTGGCCGATGCTGACGAGGAGGAGGATGACAGCTCCGGAATGTACCTCATGATCGCCATCGCACTGGCGATCCTGGTGCTGATAATCGTCGTGGTGATCGTGATGTTCGCAACGAAGGTCAAGACGGTGGAGGAGGAGTTCCCCGAGAAGGAGTTCCCCCACCTCTACAAGAAGGTGGAGACCGCTCCCAAGATGGAGGCCCCACCCATAGAGGCTCCAGCACCACCTCAGTGATGCGGTAAATGGATCCCGGGGGGAGGCGTTATCTCGCCTCCCCCCTTTTTTTATCCTATAGGAAATTCAAACTATCCAGTCGTTGTTTTCTTTAAATAGTGACTGACCGAAAAAGATAGGTGGTTGC
>JAUVCY010000192.1 GCA_030595585.1 Thermoplasmatota archaeon | reverse complement strand
TCGAGGGAGGATCACATCCACATCCCGCCCCTCTTTTACACATGGGTTTGACCACTACATCAACGTCGAAATAGGTGGATATGTTCGATGTTGCCATGTACGATGCACAGGTTGCAAAGGTGTTATCCTTGTTCATGGTGGAATGAGAAAGGCTGCGTACAATATCTATCTCCGCTGATAACCAGTGAACCACTATATACGGCTCCTTCCATGGTTTCATCTTTGCCGCCACGTTCCTGTCGAGGTCCTTGGAGTATATGAGAGAGCTCCTCCCTACCATTCCTTTTCCAAGCCTTTTCGGGAGTAGTTCCAGCACCTCACCTGGAGGTTTTGGATCGGTTCCCGTGCATATCAGCTCCTTCTCGGTAACGAACATGAACAGTTTGCCCTTCTTGACCTCCTCGAGATAGGCCATCATCTTTATCCGTGGATCGTCGTAATGCTGAATACCGACCAGCTTCTCCTTGGTGGTCTGGCCTCTCAGAGCGTATCCCACATCTCCAAATGGGCCCTTGAAAACGGCCAGATACGGGATCTTCTCCTCGTGGATCAGCATAAGTGTCGCCGCGTAGGCCCTTACCAATTTATCCCCTTTCTTGGACAGCTTCTCCAGAGCTGCCTTGTTATCCTTCTGGGATTGTACCTCACGCAGTTTCTTTTCCAATTTAGTTATCAACGGCACGTCCACCGTGCATCGAGGAAGCGCCAACGTAGGGTCCTGGGCCAACCTTTTGGCCTTTCTCTTCAGCTCCTTCTCCAATCCCTTGGATGTCGTCCTCGCGCCTGTCCTTACCTTGTAATTCTTCTTACCACGGACACCCATGAAAGGCCTAAATCCCTCACCATATTTAGTTATGTTCAATGTTGATTTATACAGGGATCGAAAAACAATATATATCGGTTATAATATCTACAAGTGAGTTATATGCTGCCCCCATGCGTTTTACTGATAGAAGAGGCCCTTCCGGAGATCAGGAAAAGGGCCGCCAAGGAGATGTACTCATCAGGTTCCAATCAGATCGAGATATCCAGGTTGCTGGGCGTCTCTCAGGCCATGGTGAGCAAATATCTGAAGGAGGAGATCAACATCTCTGACCACATGGAGGATTACATTGAGAACCTCACAGGTGACCTGATCGTAACCGCGCAATCAGGTGGAACCAGGGCGGATATGACCTCCAAGTTCTGCACTGCCTGTATGGTCATGAAGAACAACGACACGGTGGATGACGCATACCTGAAAAGAACCGGTTTCCATCTTCCGGATGTCAGCTGCTTCAATATCAGGTGCGACAACGATATCTCCATTGTTTCTGATGAGCTCGTCCAGGCGCTTGATTACCTGAACAGCCGATCCATAAAGGACCTCATCCCGGCGGTAAAGGTGAACATCGCAACCTGCATCAAGAATTGCGAGGGCGGCCATGATGTTGTGGCCTTTCCCGGGAGATTGTCATATGTCGATGGAAAGCTGAGGTCCATAAAGCCCCCGGAACTTGGTGCTTCGACCCACCTCTCCTCCATGATCTGCTCGGTGTGTAAAAATAATCCAGGTATGGTAAGCATCATGAACATAGCCTACAATGGAACCATCAAAAGGGCCCTTGAAAATATGAACGTGAACGTATTTTACCTCACCCGCAAGAATGAAGAGATGCTGGAGGATCTGGCTCGAACCGATCTGAAAGGTCATTATTACATGGTGGACAGGGGAGACTTTGGCATAGAACCCTGTCTCTACATCCTTGGTAACTCCTCCCTTTCCGTGGCGGCCAGGACCGTAAAGGTCCAGAGAGAGATCGATGCCATCTCCTTGGAGGGGTAAAATGGACGGGGGCGATGGAGAAAAGGGTGACCGCAGGATCATTGCATATGTCGTTGGGATCCTTATCCTGCTGGTCATGTGCATAACAGGTGCTGTCTATTACCTTCAAAGTCTCTCTGAAAATGATGACCCAGACCTGGTCATATATTCGTATGAGAGCTTTCAATCCTATGGCCTCGGCCCCGCGGTCATACCGATATTCGAGGAGATGTACAACGTCAAGGTCAAGGTCGTAACACCTGGAGACGTTGGCACGATAATCGGCAAGATGATCCTCGAGAAGAACGACCCCATAGCGGATGTGGTGATAGGGATCGATAATTCCATGCTTCACAGGGCCATATACTACGATCTACTGGAACCATACGTTCCCGTTAATATTGATAGACTGGACCCTAAGTTTGACTTCGATCCAGACCACTATATCGTCCCTTTCGATTACGGCTACATCTCCATACTCTGCAACGGTGAGATGATGGACAAAAGGGACCTTCCCATCCCGGAGAGCGTCCTTGACCTTTCGGACCCGGTCTACAGGGATCAGATGATACTCCTTGACCCTGCAACATCCTCGGTGGGATCCTCTTTCATGATCTGGGCGGCATATACATCCGGTGAGGATCATAAGACGTTCTTCCAGGACCTGTCCGATAATGCGGGTTCCAGGGTGCTCGGGTCATGGGATGCCATGTATACCGCATGGAGTGCGGGCGAAGCCCCCATATGCATATCTTACGGCCTTGACGCTGCCTACGAGGTGATGTGGGGGGACAATATTACCCAGCCAAACGCCATTCCCGTCGTTCCCAATTCTTCAGCTTACCGCCAGATAGAGGGTGCCGGTCTGGTAAAAGGAGCAAATGATCCCGATCTGGCAAGGAAGTTCCTCGATTTCATCCTCACCGACGAATTCCAGAACGAGGTGGATAAGAATTACATGCTTCCCGTTGTGTCCTCCATTGAGATCAACCCGTACTTCTCCCAATACGGTGTCTTTGCTCAGGAGCATTCCGAACCAACTACCGAGGAATTGCTCCAGAACTATGACACCTGGATGGATTCGTGGGATGAAGCATTTTAACAAGGATGTGGGCGGCCGATGAGAATACCAAAAGGGATCGATATTTTTTACAGGTTGAGATGGCCTTTTTCATACCTGCTTCTCCTCTCCTTCGTTCTGGTGTTCTGCATTATTCCGATCATTTCACTGATATCTATTTCCCTGTTCCCCGATGGGGGCGGATTCACATTTTCGGAGATCGAAAGAGCGTTGGATAGCGACAGGTCTATGAGCATCATCCAATTCACAATAGTTCAGGCGATCATCTCCACGGCCGTTACCCTGTGCGCGGCCCTCCCGGGGGCATATCTTCTCTCAAGGTACAAATTCGTGGGGAAGTCCGCGATACTTGCTCTTGGAACCATCCCTTTCGTCCTTCCCAGCCTCGTTCTTGCAATGGGTTTCATCTCGCTGTTCGGATCCAACGGTACCATGAACGGATGGATCGAGGATATAAACTCGTTTTCCGGACTTTCCCTGCCCGCCCTGGAGATCATATTCACAAAGCAGGGAATAGTGCTGGCCCACATATTTTTCAATTTCCCAATAGCCCTTCGCATCCTTCATTCGAGATTCGACAGAATGGATGGAAATATACAATTATCTGCCAGATCCCTTGGGTCGGGCAGGTTACGAACTTTTTTCCTTGTGGTTGTCCCTCAGATGAGATATGCTCTACTCGCTGCCGGATCCCTCATCTTCACCTTCTGCCTGTTATCGTTCGGCGTGGTCCTTGTGATAGGGGGCCTCACAAACGCCACCATCGAGGTGGAGATATACAGGCAGTTCACGGGCAGGTTGGATTTCAAGCTGGCAGGGTCACTACTCCTTATCGAATCGGTTCTGGTCCTGATCTCCACGCTTCTGTACATCTGGAGCACTTCAAAGGAGGGTGATCTTCGTAACATCACCCTGGGTTCCGGCCTATCCGGCTCGGAGGTAGGAGGGAGGAAAGTGCTCAGGTCACTGCTTATATTTGTCTATATCCTCATCATATCCGCCCTGATAATCGGCCCTCTCGTCTCCGTTGTTGAAACCTCCTTTCACAGATATCCGGAAGGTCCCACGGAGTACTCACTACACTGGTATGGCAGCGTTCTGGATCGTGAGGATGACCCCGTCCTTGGTGTTTCACCTTTCGGGGCCGTGATCAATTCGATCCTGTTCGGCTTTCTCACGATCACCATCTCCCTTCCGCTATCATTTACCACAGCGCTCCTCATGAGGAGAAGGCGGTTCTTCTGCAAATCATTCCTCGACGCCATCCTCCTTTTTCCCCTGGGAGTTTCCACGGTCGCATTGGGCTATGGATTGATCAAGATATATTCTGGGGGCACGATACCCCTTGTAGGCACCTGGATGATCGTTGTGCTTGTACATGCCGTCATCGCGTTTCCATTCGGTGCCAGGTCCCTCTACAATGCCATGAAAGATATCCCCCCGAACCTGACCATGGCCGCCAGGTCCCTTGGAGCATCCCGTCTCGAAACCATCGTCAGGGTCTATTTGCCTCTTCTCCTTCCCGGTCTGCTTATCGCATCGATATTCACATTCGCCATCTCCCTGGGTGAATTGGGGGCGACCATCATGGTCTCCTCTCCCGAGCACACAACGATGCCGGTAGCACTTTACAGATTCTACGGCAACC
>JAUVCY010000260.1 GCA_030595585.1 Thermoplasmatota archaeon | reverse complement strand
TGGTGGACGGTGGAATAGGGCCAGGGGGCCATGGGGAAGAGCTTCCTTTCATATCGATCCCCCTTGAGGTCCCCGGTGAGATAGCGGACATGGAGGTGGAGTGGGGGGGTATCATATCGGTCCACTGCGAACCGGTCCCTTTTCTGGTCCCTGGAGTTATCGGAACGGAGGGTGAGATAGATCGGAGGTGGGAGGGGCTGCCCATCGTTCAGGAGAGGTCCTGGTCCCTGATCAGGCTGTCGGGGATGGAAGTGGAGGGTCGGGAGGGCAACCTGTATTCGTTGAGGGTCTACCCCCTCTCCTTCAACGGGGGCGCCTCCAGCCTATCCTCGGGCATCTCCGTGTCGTATTCCTGCGTGGATATTGGCCCTTTTGTATTTCAGATGGATGAGGGCCACAAGCCCACCGGACCTGTAAAATATCTGATAATTACGGATGAGTCCCTCGTGGATGCCGTGAAGCCCCTGGCCGTCTGGAAGTCGGAAAAAGGGCTTTTGACGAGGGTGATAACCACCAGGGAGATCAAGAGCACCTATACCGGGAGGGACACCCAGGAGAAGATGCGCAAATGCGTGATGGACTACGAGGAGAGGTTCGATCTGGATTACCTGCTCCTGGCCGGAGATTATACAAAGGTCCCCACCAGGCTCACCAGGAACTCCAATCCATATCTGGGGTACGGCGAACCCAACACGTTCGCATCCGATCTCTACTTCGCCTGTGTGGATAAAGGGACCAGCTGGAACCGGGACGGTGATCTGAAGTATGCGGAGGTGGGGGAGATAGATGATGGCATTCCGGACATGGCCAACGGGAGGTTGGCAATAGACTCCCCCTCCATCATGTCACAGGTGATATCCACGTTGATCCAGAGGGAGAAGGAGCTGGAGTATAACGACAGCGCGATGACCGCCGTCATGATGGCGGGCGACCCCACCAACGTCCCCGGCGATCCAACCGATACGGTGGACCACTTCTGGACGGAGTATGGGGAGGACGTTTTCTCCGACAGGGAGACGCTCTATTACGACGGAACCGGGACCCTCTCCTTCAGCTCAAGTTCGTTCAGGCAGGTGGTGGGCGATGGGTATCAGGCGATCTCCTACTTCTCCCACGGGACCCAGACCGGCCTGCCCAACCTGTTCAACAACAATCAGGTCAGCTCCCTCTCCTCGGACGGGCCCGACGGGTCCATGTTCGTGATGGCGTGCCTTACGGGGTGGTTCGACGATCCCACCCTGGGAAGCATGGGATACTTCACCGACTGCTTCGGTGAGGCGCTGACGGAGACCAATGGCAAAGGGCTCGTTGGTTTCATGGGGGCCAGCAGGCTTGCTGTGGGCCAGATCGATAAGGTTTATTCCGCGGATGCCCCGGGGCTGGAGGAGGACTACTGGAGGTCGGTGCACGAGGCGGTGAACGGCAATATCACGGCCAACGTGGGAACGATCTGGAAGGAGTCCGTTACCCATTTCTCGGAGTCGTTCTACCCCTTCACAAGCGGAGGTTCCCAGGATGTGGGCCTCAGGACGTTCCTGGAATACAACCTTCTTGGGGAGCCTGACGCACCCCTGATCTTTTCGGAGGCGGGGAGCCTCTCCCTGGAGTTCACGGTAAGCGGGGACGGCTCCTCGGTCCGGGCCACCGTCACCGATGGGGTGGGAGACGGGGTGGAGGATGCGGTGGTGACGATATTCCGATACGGCGAACTGGGGAGGACGATGAGGGCCAATTCCACCGGGGAGGTGACTATGACCATACCTCCGAACAACGGGGGAACCATCAATATCACCGCCTACAAGGAGGGATCCCTGCACGCCCATGGGACCTTCGATCTGGTGGATAACCTGGAACCGCTGATCATCCGCCAGGTGATCCCGGACCGTCCCAACGGGCTGATGGGGTATTACATCACCAACCCCGTTGTGGAGATCTTCGGGGATGAGCCCTGCAGGGTCGAGTACAGGTGGGACGAGGGGGAGGTTCAGGAGGCTGACGGGAAGGCGACCCTCACAGCTCCGGAGGGGAACCACACCATTCACTTCAGGGTGGAGGACTCCGTGGGCCTCTTCTCGGAGTGGGACAATGTATCCCTCTCCGTGGATACCACCCCCCCGGAGATAGGAGTGATAGGTTATCCCGGCGAACCCGACGGCAACGACGGCGTCTACGTATCGATCCCCAACGTGTACATAGCGTCACCGGAGCATCTGGGCAGGGCGGAGTACAAGATAAACAGCGATACAAGAATGGACCTGGTCGAGCCGGTCCCCCTCTACGAGGGCGCCAACACCGTTACCATGTGGGGCTACGATCAGGCGGGCAACGTCAACGTCACCCAATCCCATTTCACCGTGGATACGGTGCCTCCCATCTCGAGGATCAAGGTCTCCCACCTCCCGGACGGGGATAACGATTTCTACGTGACCGTTCCCCACATCCAGGCCGATGAGCTCCACGTGAGGGACAACGTATATCAGTACAGGTGGGACGACGGGGAGTGGGCGGTGCTCGATTCGAAGGTCCCTGCCCCCGAGGGGACCCACACCCTGTATCACAGGGGGATCGACCCTGCGGGGAACATGGAGGCCCCCCAGTTCCGAACGTTCAAGGTGGATACCATCCCGCCTGAACTTGCCATGACCGTGACCCCATCCGTGCCCGGGGGGGACAACGGCTACTACCGTACAGAGCCCCTGGTTCACGTGGAGATCGACGCGGGGGAGATCCAGTACCTGATCCAGAAACAGGGCGGGGATGCGGATTGGAGCGGCCCCCATCAGGTTCTGAGGGGCGACCTGGTGATACCCGATGGTAGATGGACGCTCAGGTTCCGCGGCGTCGACGAGGCGGGGAACCTCCGATATCTGGAAAGCCTTGACATCTACGTTGACACGTACGGTCCCGATTTCTCCTACACCGTCGGCCCCCTGGAACCGGATGGAGAGGAGGGCTGGTACCTCTCCATGGTGGTCATCAGGGTGGACATCCTCTCCGAGAACACCACGCTCTCCTTCAGGAACGGGGAGGAGGAGTGGCAGGCCTTTTCGGAGGGCCTCTTCCTCGGAAGCGGGTCCCACGACATCTATCTCAGGGCCGTGGATGATGCGGGAAATGAGCTGATAGAACATCTCGATCCGATCTACGTGGACCGGGATCGCCCCATTCTGGAGATGGCCGGCTCTTTCGAGGAGGTCCTTGGGCCTGACGACGTCACCGTTTCCTGGGATGGTTTCGATAACACCTCCGGTATTCTACTGTATCAGGTCTCCGTGGACAGCGGCACCTGGGTGGACAATGGGGTGTTGTCAACGTATGTTATCAGGTCCCCACCCAACGGCAGGCACACCGTCACGGTGAAGGCTTTCGACCGTGCGGGCAACGTCGAGATGGAACACCTCCAGTTCGAGGTGGATGCGGTCTCACCCTACGTCATGTTCAGCTCCCCCGACGGAGGGAATATCTCGATAGACTCCACCGTGTTGGTGACCTTCTCCGAGCTGATGGATATGGAGAGGTTCTCGT
>JAUVCY010000214.1 GCA_030595585.1 Thermoplasmatota archaeon | reverse complement strand
ACTCTTTCTTCTTCTTCTTTTTCTTCTTCTCCCCCTCCACCGACTCGCCCTTGTCCTTCTTCTTTTTTTTCTTTTTCTTCTCCTTTACCGTCTCCTCGTCCTTTTCGGTATCATCATCTGTGGAAGGATCGTCCTGAACCGGTTCGTCCTTCTCATCATCGGGATCCTCGTCCTTGGAGTCCTCATCCTCCTCACCCTCATCCTCGAACTCCCCCTCCTCTGTCTCCTCCTCATCGTCGTCCTCCTCCTCCACCTTCTTCTCCTCTTTCTTCTTCTTGGATGATTTCCAGATGAAGTAGATTACCACTCCAATTATTGCCAGAATAAGCAAACAGCAGATGGGTATTCCGCACCATCCTAGGTAACCGTATCTCATATTTTCATTCCCCCTATGGCATCTTGGTACGATATCCGTATCCGTTGAAGGTTAATTATACCTTTTTATTTGATTATTTCAGGGACGAAATTAAAAACGGGGCGGCGGAGACACCGCCGCCCGTTCTTCAGTTTCTCCACGATCAGCTGGAGGGCGTGCTGGGCTTGATGAAAGGAATACTCATTCCTTTCTTCCACCTGTAGTACAGATAAGCCCCTGCCCCGATCAAACCTATAAGCGCTCCGAAGAAGAGGATATCAAGAAACACGCCCGACGTGAGCGCATTGGGGTGGCCGTCCGCACCGAAGGGTGAATGCCCGCCCAGAACCGATCCCTTCTCCAGGGAAGCCGGCTCGGGCCAGGCGTTGTTCGGGGTGAACATCATCAGGTCAGGGTCCCCATAATAAACGAGGTTCTCGAAGATGTCCCACCACCAGCCGTCGATCAGGTACTCTATGCCCACGTGTGAGATCCCTCTCTCGTACGCATCCCCGACCGTGTGTCCATAATACATGTCCCTGGCGAACATGGCCATGGCGAACGCGCTGTACCAGGAGGTCAGCCAGGGGTCTATGACCTGGAAGATGCCCCCGTGGCGCACCATGCTCAGATGCAGATAGGTGTTGGCTATCAGACAGCTTCCGGCGGAGAAGCCCATGGAGTGGAGGTTCTCCATCGCCTCGTCCATGACAAGTCCATCCTCGCTGTACTCGGTCTGGCCCTGCTGTGCGATCGCGATGATGATCCCGTCGTGGTGCTCCGGGATGATCTCCAGAGGCGTCTGGGGGCCGTATCCCTGGGTGATATCAAGGCCAACGCTCTTTGACATGGTTATCACGTCGGGGTCGTCGGTCGCCCCCCTGAGCCTCATCGTGTTCGTACCGATGGGTATCCCCGCCTCCTCGTAACCTCTCCAGGGTTCCGGCTCCTCGGCCCCCCTCTCGTCCCACCATCCCAGTGCGCCCGAATGGGTGTGCCCGCCGTGCATGACCTCGTACCACATAATGACCCCGCGGTTCAGGTTCTCTATTGTGTTCTCAAATGTAGTAGTAAAGGCTTGTCCGTATCCTGCGGCCTCGAGGTAATGTGGAACGACCTCCGACGTGTCCAGGTCTGGATAGCAGCCGTTGATATCGATGCCGTCCGGATCCGTATCCGCCGAGCTGTCGAAAAATGGTGTAACACCCATCCGGGTGGTATATTCACATCCCCAGTATTCGGATGCCACCTCGTTGAACTTGTACTGATAGCTAACCCACGACTGGGCGACGGGGAAGGCCACCTGTTCCTCTCTCATCTCCTCCTCGATCACCAGCGCCCCGGCAACGCGGGTGGAGCTTGAGCCCTGTATCCTGTACCCGTCATGCTCGTCAAGTTCGGGGTCCACTCCCGGGTTCGCATATATCACCTTGGGATACATCCCCGACCTGGATATCCACATGGCTGCATCCACGGGCGTCCCCATGATCCTTCCGGGGTCGGCGGCACCCACCAGCGTCCTGTCCCACGAGGACCCGATATCGAACTGGTCCGCAACGGTGATGATCGACTCCTTGCACTTGCCGTCCTCATTGGGCAGGTCGGTCTTGTCGAACCCGTACTGCTGAAGGACCCTGTAGATCGCCTTTCCCGTCATGGCCATACAGGCCACCGACGGCGGCGCCCGGTTGTGGTGATATGCATAAATCCAGAAGTTGTTGTGCCACGCCTGTGCGGCGGAGAGCTCGGGGTGCGCCTCGTTGACGAACACCGGGGCCCCGTGTATCGCCCCGGCGAGAGCCGCGGGCCCGGTGAAGAGGGCTCCGGTTGTCTCCTCTCCCGGATTGGTGGAGGTGTCCCTCTCCGGGACAACGTCCCACGTGGTCCAGGGGTTCATGGTGGTGAAAACGATGTCATTGAGGTCGGTGGGGCCCCTGTTCGCGCCCTCCTTGACCCTGTCGTAGAGCTGGTCGTACGACGTTATCCTCTCCACCTTGATGTCCTTGCGGAGGAAGCCCCTGAGGGAGTCGATGTTGTCGTACACCTCGTCGGATGCGAGCGACCCGACGTCCACAACGATCATATCCTTCACGCCGAGCGTATTGATGGCATCCCCGGTCCCATCGGTCAATCCATCCTTTGACGTATACAGGAGAGGGGCGTTAAGCTCTGAAGCGATAACGGCCGCATTGGTCGCTCCGGCCCAGCTGATCGCCTCCTTGCCGCACTTCATCTGTTTGAACTCGTAGTTCACCTCGAACTCGGTTGGCTTTGAGTTGTCGCCCAGGTTGACCACGGAGATAGAGTAATCTCCCTGTCCCAGCTCCTTGATCTCCAGGATCTGTCTGGAACCCTGTGCCTGGGCGGTCGCCATGGCGATCTCCGCACCGGAGGGCCCCTTGAGGATCAATCCAAGGCTCTGGGAGGCGTCGCCCCATTCCAGCGTGAACACGGCGTCCCTGCAGTAAAAGGGTGTGGGGATCTTCTCCGGCACGTCGATACCAGGGTATATCGTGTAATCGATCGTGTACTGAATGGTGGAGTCGAAGGGCGCGTCGGGGTTCAAACCTCTGAGCTCCCTATCCTCCATTACGCTCCGGATCCTGTTCTCCCTCCACTCCTCCCGATCCGCGGGGGTGGTCTCCGAAGGCAGGGGAACTCCCCCCCACCCCTCGGGGTCGGACATCATCTCGATGGAGTTCTCCGTGGGCATGTAGGTTACGGCGAACTGCCACTCCCCTGCGTTGTAGATGTAGGAATCTATCTCCTCGGAGGCCCCCTCCAACACGTTCCACTTCTCGCTTGCGCCCACCTGTCCCAGCTCCGAGCTGTAGAGCTGAAGGTCAGGGTCCTTCCCCCTCTCCGTGATATCCGAAAGCGGATTCCAGCTCTGGCCCCAGGTCAACTGGGATGTGATGTACTTGTAATCAGGGGGTATGGTGAAAGGGTGCATCTCGGGGTCCACCGGGGACGGCTCCTTGGACCCGCTGAGGGAGTCCGATCGAGGTCTTCCATCCGGGGTAACGCCCGTGCGCGTCCCCTCGAAGGTCTCTTCATGGGTCTCGTCATCAGTCTTGATCACCGCAAGGACCGCGGTGTCCGCGTATTCCCAGTTCGAGAGCGCTATCTTATCAGCGTAGCCGTACGGGTCATCCGCGTCGATGTGCCTGACCTCGGAGGCGACCCACGTATTGCCGATATCTCCCGGGTTCTTACCGTCAAATCCCACCATCTCGATCAGGTCAAGCTCATCGTCGGCGATGGTCACCATGTCCTCCATGAAGTAGTTCACCGAGGGATAGGTGTTGTCCACCCGGTCCGTATCCCCTACCTGCATCTCGGGCTCATAGAACAGGACCGGGTTCATGACCAGGCGGTCCTCTGGTTCGTAACGGAATATCGAGGCAGGCACCTCGGCGATGAACGCATAATCGTCGAAATATCCGTCCCGGTCGTGGTTCACAAGGACCACCTTGTCGATGGGGGTCATATCCTTGTAGCTCGCACCTGACTGGCCCGCGGGTAGAACGCTCCTTCCCTGAACGCTTCCGGACATGGGGAGGATCGTCATCACCAGGATCAGCATAGTAAAGGCCGCTATCATCGACCTCCATAGATTGTATTTACGTTCCATTTTATCACCGGATGTGGCACAGGGCCCGGACTGGGTGTGCGAAGATAAAGATAGGAGTGATAAAAACATTGTTGTAATCCTGTAACTGTATGCGGCGCGCCATACGGCCTATTCCTCCACCTCTCTTACCACGATCCTCTTTGCCCTTTTCTCCCCTTCCGGCCTGTAATCGAGCTCCAGCAGTCCCAGGGTGAGCAGGGTCTCGAGAAGCCCGCCCACCACCTTGTCG
>JAUVCY010000216.1 GCA_030595585.1 Thermoplasmatota archaeon | reverse complement strand
AATCGAGTGTGATGGTCATCTTCTCGGCCCCCTCTTCGTAGGTCATGGTCAGATCCATACGGCTCAGGTCCGTGGTACCCTCCTCATCGATCTCGTAGGTCACCAGTGGGGAGGAGAATTGATCCGGGATGGCCGCGTAATCGGTTGTATCGTCTCCCTTCTCGATCTTGAGGCTGAACTCCTCGTTCTCCCCTATCTCATTGAGGACCTCCACCGTGAGCGTATATTTCACATAGATCATCCCCGCACTTCCGACAACAGATAGTGCGGAAGAGTCCAGGCTGCAGTCCAGGAGGTTCGCCTCACCTCCCTTGACCCGGACCCCTGATGGGCTGTTGTCCGTGAGATCGCACATCGTCATGTTCAGGTGATGGCTCCCACCTTCGAACAGGTAGACGCCCCAGCTGTTGTCCTTGAAGGATGAGTTATCGATCGTCAGGTCCCCGCTCAGGCCGTCGATCATTATGCCGATGGTGTTGGAGCTGAAACTGGTTTGAGTGATGTTTCCTTTGGACCCCTTGATCAGGAGGGCCTCACCGTCCACATTTTCGAACCTGCACCCGTCCAGTGTGATCTCTGTGCCCTCGACAATGACCGGCGCCTCACCGTATCTGATGAGTGTGTCGGTCATCTTCAGCTCAAGGGCGTTTACAGCATGGAGGCTTGATAACGGAGATAAGAGGCCCCCGTTCACCTCCAGGTAAGCCCCTTTCAGAACGTCGATGGAGAACCCGTTATTGGGCGTTACGGCCCTGATATCACAGTTGTTCAGGGTCAAGCTCATGCCCTCGTTCACCGTGATCTTCCTATCGGTGCCGATCAGGCTGATGTTCATGTTCTGGATGGTTATGGGCCCCTCGATATCGATGTCCATATTTGCCCTGACCACGCCAACCGATGTATCTGTCCCAAGGAGGTCGATGTCCATTGTTTTCCAGTCGATGTGAACCTGCTCCGCGGAGATTATGTCCCCACCCATGTTCGAATGGATGGTTATCCTTGATATGTCAAGTTTCACCTTCTTGGTAAGGTGAAGCGGATCGTAGGTGAACTTGAGCCCGTTCCAGCTGTTTGAATAGCTGTTGATATTGATCAAAAGGCCGTAGTATCCCTCGCTGTCAAGGACGGAGTTCGAGGTGAAGTGGATGTGCAGGCCATTGCCGCCGTTCCCGACTATCATGGGTGTATCCATCTCCACCAGTTTCACATCTTCCATGTAGAGCCCGTCATTGGTATTTTCCGCCAGACGATAGCTCTTCATGGAGATGGCCCCCCCGGTCATGTAGATCCCGTTTCCCCCGTTGAGCCTGGACCCCCTGCTGCTCGCCCCGGGTGACTTTGCGGTCAGGTTCGTGTCTATCGCCCTGATGCCGTCACCTGCGTTGTTGAATATGTCCGCCCTATCCAGTACGAGGGTGTTCCCGGACGAGGAGTAGATGCCCATCGTATTCTGGCTGATATCACTGGTCGAGATAGTGCCATTGCATCCCTGTGACAGGTATAACCCTGTGCCCAGGTTGTTGTTGATGTCCATGTCCTGGAAATCGTATTTGACTCCCTTGTCCATCCATATGCCCCCCATGAAGTTGAGGGCCACATCCGTATTGTTGGCCGTTATCGTGGTGTTTTGCCTCGAGTAGATGCCATATCCATCGCAGCTTTCCAGGTCCATCTCCTCGATCTTGACCTCCACGCCCTCAGACAGATAAATGCCGTCAAGGTCCATGTTGGTCACGTCGGACCTGCGCAGGAGTGGGACCCCATCCGCATTCCACTTCTTCATGACGATACCGTGGCCCGGTCCGTAGGAGATCGTGGACCCCAATAGCGTCATTTTTGCGGTCGTGGTGGATGAGATATCGATGATCAGCCCTCCCACGCCATCTTCCCTTTCGTACAGGTCACGTTCCGTGGAGCCTATGCTCATCTGGTCTAGTGAGATGTTCAGTTTGTCATTCACATCCCCTTTGATCAGCATCCCGAACTCCGAGTAATCAGTTATTGTGATGCCGGTCATAATGGTCTCAATATCCCCGATCTCGCACAGTTCAGGCAGAAGGATATGGGCCCCATATGCGTCCGTGTCAAGGCTGGACTGGTCCAATTTGAAAAGTGTTCCGTCGCCACGGATGCCGCTATAGCAGTTCTGTATGGTCAGGTCGTTTCCCTGGACCCTCCCGCCCTGGGTGAAGAGGGCGATAGCCCCCGTTCCATTGATATTCTTAAGGGTGATGTTATCTAGCGTGGTTGTTCCCCAGTCCCCCTCCGGTCCAAAGGTGTGGATTATACCTCTCTGGGTCAATTGCTGTCCTTTGATAGTCGTGTCCTTCAATGTTAGGGTGGAGTCGATCAGGCTGATCAGTTCGTTGGATAGATATGTGTCCCCTTCCGAACCCAGTGTTATATTGGATATGCTCACCAAACCGCTCGAGTTCACCCTGATGAAGTTTGTCTTCGAGTCAGCGATGGTCACGTTGTCTATAATGACGGAGCTACTGTCCATCTTCATCCAGGTATTTGCCGTGGAAGTTCCCGTCTGCGGATCCGCGGCCTTATCGCCGAAAAGTGGAGCGGAGATAAAACAGCTCCCCATCCCTTCTCCGACCGATGACCAGTTGATGTGGAGCGTCTCCGATCCCGTCATAGCGCTGAGGTCAACGGAGATCTCGCCGCTATGGGTCCAGTTCTCGAACGTCACATTGTTGACGTGGGTGAAGGTGGATAGATCTTTGAAGTCCGAGTCAAGGTATTCGATGTAAAGCGAGGAGTTATCATCTCTCGAGTCCACGAAATGTGGCAGGACCATATAGGCAGAGCCCCAATCCGTTATATGTGACACGCTCGTAAGTTGTATGATGTATGACGCTTCACTCTCCTCGGCATATAATACCATGGATCCATCCATAGATCCAGGCGTCCAGACGGCCGCGTCGATCACCTCTATGCCTACATCAGGAGAGCCGGTGATCTCCACCTCCGAGATGGTCACCGGTATTGGACCATAGGTGTGGTCGAGGTCAATTACGATGCCGCCGGTATAGCCGCTGAAATCAAAGGAGGAATTCTGTATGGAATAGCCGCTCCTGCTCACCTTGATGTCCTGTGTCATATTGTTGAACTCACAGTTGTATATTCTTCCGGAATAGAGGTCCAATATCGGGTCCTGGCTCGACGCTGTCTCGTCTGCTGTTAACCTGGTGTTCAGGAAGATCTGCGTAGACCCGATCACCCCTGTGATATGAAAGGGTCCAGAAATAGTGGAGATGTTGGAATGGTAGGTCTCCAGGGTTCCATTCCAGGAGCCCGAGATATTCAATACCGCATCCTCCTCCACGTGGATGTAAGAGCCCTCCTCCGTGAAGATGACCGAGCAGTTCGTCATCTTTAGTTTGTATCCTGATCCCACCGTAACGTTGTCAACAAGGATGGACTGGGATGAGTAATACGTGTCAGCTACCAGTGTGGTATTTACCAGGAATATCGAAAGGTTTACCGAACAGTCGAAGTATCCGATGTTATCGTCGCTGTCAATGGCGGTTATGTTCAATGCATGGGTCCCCTGGGAAAACGGCATGGTGATGGCGCTGCCGTTCCACAGGTTCTGAGTCCCCCCATTCCATGTGTACATGGTATGATCATTTGAGAAATGTGAATGACCGTCAACATCGTCCACAATTGTGATGTTGAATTCCCCTCCCTCCTCGATATAGTAGGTCCCTTCCATATTATCGAACAGGGTGTCGTTGAAACCGACTATCGAGACCACGGGATCATCGGGAGGTGCTCCCGGCATCAGATCCTGTGCCCCCTCCGCCTGTGATGTCAAACCATACATGGGCGACAGTAGTAGTACCACGATGATCAGAAATGATATCCCTTTGATCAACCGTTCAGCTTTTGACCCATTTGGAACCTTTACAACTTCTCTCATGTCGAGCCTCCCTCTGATCGAATATAAAAACCCTATGAATACGATGTTCATACAGGTTAAGTTGGTCTTAATCATTACGGCCCTATTTTAATTATGGGGTCAAAGATGTTGAAAAATGCACAATAATAAGAGGTCTGGACAATCCTATTTTTTCCTCTTCAACCGCCTCATCTTATTGTATCTGGGGAGGTAGAGTTTATACAGGGATGTGAGGAGGAATATTGCAGAATATGCTG
>JAUVCY010000208.1 GCA_030595585.1 Thermoplasmatota archaeon | reverse complement strand
TTTGTTTCAAAGAGATACTGTACACCCTTGGTGCAGTTCGAGAATATGTTCGCACCGTGTATCGTGAATACGTGTTTCACCTCCTCTGGAGCCATTCCCATCTCCGTAAGTTGTTTTGCCAGTTTTTTTGGCTCCTTGATCTTGGCATCCATCGGGATCTCTCCTTTCTTGATGGCATCGATCACCTCCTGGGGCAGAAGGGACACCCTGAAGTAGAACCTGTTGTGCTTGTTGGGGGATTTTCCCTCGAAAGACCTTACCGAGGACTTCATTATGGTCTCCCTGTAGACCACGATGGGCTCGGAGGTGTTGATCTCGATCCCGTGCTCGTGATCGATCCTGTATTCGGTGATCTCGAGATGAAGTTCTCCCATACCTGACAGGAGATGCTCCCCTGTCTCGTTGTTTATCTCCACCCGAAGGGATGGGTCCGCCTTGGCGAGCATCCTGAGGCACTCTACCAACTTGGGCAGGTCCTTCATGTGCTTCGCTTCAACGGCAACGGTGACGACAGGCTCCGATATATGAACGATCTTCTCGAAGGATTCCATCTCAGGGTCGACGGATGCCGTCGAGCCCGCGATCGCGTTCTTCAATCCGGCAACGGCTATGATGTTGCCTGCTATCGCCTTGTCCACCGTGATCCTGTCCGGGCCGACGGAGACGGAGACCGACTGGGTCCTGTTAATTCCAGGCATTCCCAATACGGTCATCTCCATCCCTCTCTTGATCGTGCCTGCAAAGAGCCTTCCGGATGCGATCTCGCCTGCATGGGGGTCTATGATTATCTTTGTGACCATCAGGACCGGGTCGGAATTTGGATCGCATGTGGTCATCGCTTTTCCTATGTCCGATTCCAGATCGCCGTGCCAGATGTGTGGGATACGATACTTCTGAGCTACAACGGGATTGGGAAGGTGCTTGATGATCATGTTCAGGAGGATATTGTGGAGCGGAGCGATCTTCGCAAGCTCCTTCTGGGTGCCGTTGTTGAGATGTTCGTATATGTCCTTGAAGGTAACTCCCTTATCTTTCATGTACGGGATGGATATGGCCCAGTTATGGTAGGCCGATCCGAACACCACAGTGCCATCTTCGGGTTTTACAAACCACTCGCTGCCGAACTCCTCGGGGACCATCTTCTGGATAAGGTCGTTCACGTGTTTGATGATCTTTCCAAACCTGGCCATCATATCCTCGGGCGTTACCTTGAGCTCGTTGATGAGCCTGTCCACCTTGTTGATGAACAGCGTGGGCTTCACCTTCTCCCTCAGGGCCTGCCTCACGACGGTCTCCGTCTGGGGCATGACCCCCTCGACGGCGCAGCAGACGATGACACAGCCGTCGACGGCCCTCATCGCCCTGGTTACGTCTCCGCCAAAGTCCACGTGACCTGGCGTGTCGATGAGGTTGATAAGGCTTTTTTTACCCTCGTACTCATGCACCATGGACGCGTTTGCCGCATTGATCGTTATGCCCCTGGCCTGTTCCTGCTCATCGAAATCCAGGAGAAGCTGTTTTCCCGCGAGATCCTCGGACATCATGCCCGCACCCGCTATGAGATTGTCGGAAAGGGTTGTCTTTCCGTGATCAATATGTGCAGCTATCCCGATATTGCGTATTAATTCCGGTTTATCCATGAGCTTCTGGGCTTCACGGACATTATCCTCTCGACGTCCCATTTTCAACTCTCCTGGTTGTTTTCTGGATCCTGAATATGATTATCCTTAATAACGATCAGTGGGCCGATTTGGCCACCCTCTCAAGCTCCTCTTTCTTGGAAACAGCAAAGCTCTGCATATCCCTGTTGGAGGCCGCGAGCAGTTCCGTTGCCAGGCATTGGGATATGTGTTTCTTGTTCTTGTGTGATGCCCTGATCGTGCCTACACAGATATTCCTCAATGCCGTGTCCAGCCTTCTGGAGGGCGAGGAGTCCACGGATTTCGGGACCGAGATCCCTCCGAACTTTAGCCTCGTGACCTCCTCCCTGGGGGCACTGTTCTCCAGGGCCCTTACGAGTATCTGGATCGGGTTCTCCTTTGTCCTGTTCAGGATGATCTCGAAGGCATCGAATACCACCTTGTAGCTCTTGGTCTTCTTTCCGGTATACTTCTCCGTCCTCATCATCCCGTTGATCAACCTCTCAACGATCGATATCTTCGCCTTGTAGAAAGGTTTGTTAGCGTGTCTGGCACTTGAATGTGGAACGAGTGCCGGCTCGAGGTTGATGAGGCGGGCAAGGCCTGGATCTTCCACGATAACATCTGAAACATTGTACTTGCCGAACATCAGCTCCTCGGGGAAAGGGCCCTCTTCTTTTACGGCCTTCTTCCTTGAGGCCTTTTTGGGCTTTTCCTCCACCTTCTCCTCCTTTTCAGCCTCGGGCGCCTTCTCCTTGGTCTCTGGCTTCTCCCCGTCCTTGGGAGCTTTCTCCTCACTGTCGACCTTCTCCTTCTTGACCTCTTCCTCGGCCTTGGGTTCTGCCTTTTTGGCCTTCGGCTCTGCCTTCTTCTTGGGGGCCTTTTTGGGTTTTTCCTCTTTGGCCTCTTCCTTGGGTTCTGCCTTTTTGGCATTCGGCTCTGGCTTCTTCTTGGGGGCCTTTTTGGGTTTTTCCTCTTTGGCCTCTTCCTTGGGTTCCGCCTTTTTGGCCTTTGGCTCTGCCTTCTTCTTGGGGGCCTTTTTGGGTTTTTCCTCTACCTTCTTATCCTCGGCAGCGGGTTTCTCTTCCTTGATGATCTCTTCCTTATCAGCCATTTCAAATGCCCCCTTTAACGTATCGGTTTCTCCTTTCTTCCACGAACCATCTCATCCAGGGAGACATCGTTAACCTTGATGACCTTGTAACGAACACCGGGTATATCCCCATAGGATCTTCCCATACGTCCACCGATACCTTCAACCATCACCTCGTCGTGCTCATCAATGAAGTTGATAGCACCATTGCCGGGTGCGAATGCGGTGATCTGCCTGCCGTTCTTGATAAGTTGTATCTTGACGCACTTCCTGATGGCGGAGTTGGGCTGTTTAGCTTCAATGCCCACTTTCTCCAGAACGATACCACGGCCCTGTGCTGAGCCCCCAAGAGGGTTGGATTTCTCCCTGAGTCTCAAGACCCTCCTCTTGTAGTATCTATCATTCCATCTGTGTTTCTGAGCGTCCTTGGACAACTTCCTTGCTGTATAAAGTCCCTTAGCCATTTTGGGAACACTTCCTTGAGGATAATTAATGCCCGTTACTAGAAACTGCTATAAATATGTTCCGAGAAAAGGCGATGAAAATCATCGTTTTTCATCCATCGCCCACACCATCCGCCCGAATACCGAACCCGATAACTGGCTATAGCTTCCTCCTGATGAGGTAGAGGAACAGTCCGATGGAGAGGAGTATGGAGATAACGAAAACGCCCAGAACCCATTCTTCCCTTCTCCAGATCGGCTCTTCTGGCTCCGCCTTGCCTATCTCGAGATCGATGGTCAGGTCGTTGTTCGTCTCATCTACCTCCACCCATTCTCCATCCGGGTCCACGAGGGCGACTATCCTGTATCTGTGGAGGGGTGAGAGGCGTATGTTCTTGAACTGGACCGAAGCCGTCTCATTGGTCAAAAGGAGGTCCACTTTTGAGGTGTATATGGTTTCCTCATCCGTATCGATATCCCTTAAGGATATGATGACCCCGACATTCGCGGCCCTTGTATCTCCGGAATTATGAACGGAGAATTCCACCGTGTACAATCCCGGATCCATCGTATCATTTCCCGGGTCCTGATATCCAATTCCACCAACAGTAAGGTTGGTGAGGGCCAGTTCCACAAAGGAAACGTTGAGGAAGAAATGGAACGAGCTCTTAAGGTCCGGGTCCTGATAGGAGGATACGTTCTCGCCGAAGATGCTGATGATAACATCGTTCCTTCCCACCACGTTGTAGGTCATGGGTATCTGGAATCTGGTTTCCGATGAGCTCAAGGTTGTCAGGTCTTTGGTGATCACCTCAACTCCATTTAACATGATAACGGCCCCGAACTGCATATAGCTCTGCAGGCCGAACGATCGGACCGAAAAAGAGATGATACTCTCTTCCCCAAGCAGGGGCTGATCGGGTTCGGAGGATATGGAGCGATTGATCATGTAGAGTCCGGGTGGAACGGGGGCGTCCCCTATGGATATGATCAACTCCTCCGTCCAGTTTCCGATCAGATCCTCCGTAGTTGAATTTATGCTCAGGTGGAACGCATACCTTCCCTCGGGGATGGGGAATGCAATGGAGAGTTCGATCGATA
>JAUVCY010000326.1 GCA_030595585.1 Thermoplasmatota archaeon | reverse complement strand
GCTGACTTCTTCGCCACTTTCTCGGCCGGGGCTGACTTCTTCGCCACTTTCTCTGCCGAGACCTTCTTCTTCACGGTCTTGGGTTTCTCGCTCTTCTCTCCAGCCATTACTACTCACCCCTTTTTACGAGATAAATGCCGTCCTGAAAGACCCTCGGGTCATAGTTCTTGACCTTGGTGGCCTTTTCGATATTCGCTGCGGTCTGCCCCACGTTCTCCTTGTTGTTACCCTCAAGCGTGATGGTATCACCGGAGATCTTTGCGGTAACGCCCTCAAGCACATTGGCCCTTCTGGGAAACCTCTCTCCGAGGAAGTTCTCTATGACCAGTTCCGACCCCTTGAGCGAGGTCTTGATGGGAAAATGGGAATAGATGATCCTCATTTTGTAATGAAAACCGTCGGTTACGCCCGCGACCATGTTCTTCACGTGGGCCCCCCATGTGCCGGTCAGCCCCATCTCACGCCTGTTCGGCCTGTTACAGTAGGAGCTTACCGTATCCTTCGAGACCTTCAGATGCACCCTGGGGTGGACGAACGATCTCTCGAGCACTCCCCTGGGCCCCTTTATGGTGAGGATACCCTTCTCGTAGGTTGTTGTGACCCCGGTTGGCATCTTAACATCCCTTGACATCTCTTCCATCTTTGGCATCACCGATCACCTCAATAAACGTAGGCCAGAAGTCTCCCACCGGTGTTTATCTCCTTGGCCTTCTCGTTGGAGATCACACCATTGGTGGTGGTCAAGATCAAGCATCCGAAGTTCTGTGCTGGCAGGTATCTGGCCTCGTAACCCTCCATATCGGCCCTTCTCACCGCGAACCGGGGTTTGATCACACCGCAGTCGTTGATGTTGCCGTTGAGGAATACCCGGAACCATCCTGACCTACCATCCTCTATGTATTCGAACTCCTTTATGTAGCCGTTCTCCTGAACGACCTTCAGCACCCTGCCTATGAGCTTGGAGGCGGGCCTGATCAAACATTCCATCTTTCCGGAACGCTCTGCGTTCTTTATTATGGACATTGCATCTGATAATGGATCGTGTCTCATCCTTTCGCCTCCTTATGAATACTTCTTGAATCCTATCTCAGGGGCTATATCCCTGAAGCATTGCCTGCAGAGGTGCATGCCATTTCTTCTTATGATGCCCCTCTTCCTTCCACATCTCACACATCCAACCTTCCTTCCGAAGGTCTTTTTCGGTTTCTCTTCTGTCATTATTCCACCACCTCCACGTTGAAATTCTTGTGCACGAACTCCTTCGCTTCCTCACTGGTGATCCTGTGGGACCTCGGAATGTGCCCCTTTGCTATCTTCCTCTTGGAAACCCTTGCGCCGGACCTCGATAGCACGACGCTGATATCCATTCCGAAGATCCCTATATCCGGATCGTATCTCAATCCCTCGAAATCCGTATGGTCCGATACTCCAAAGGAGAAGTTCCCCTCCGGATCGAAGGAATAACCCATGATCTTGTTCTCCTTGACCCAGAAAGCCCTCTTCAGGAACGAAGGCGCATCCTCGTTCCTGAGGGTGACCTTGCATCCAATGGGCATTCCAAGCCTTACGCCAAGGTCCCGGTTGGTGGTCCTTGATATTGTCTGCGTGGGCTTGTGTGACGTGAGAAGGGTTACCACCTTCTCGGCCCTGGCCAGCTTGTCCCCGGCTTCACCCACACCGATGTTGATCACGACCTTCGAGATCCTGATCTCTCTCATCGGGTTCTCCCTTGACCCTCCCTCATCTCCGGTCATATTATACTCACCTCACCTGAGCCTATCTGGGAGGTCTGATCGCCTACCACAAAAACGTAGTCCATGATAGTGTTGAATCCCTCGTGGAACTCCACCAGGTTGGGTCCGGGATTGGAGGTCACCTCTGTTCCCTTGATCCTGCATATCGTCCCGATGTGGGCTCCACCTGTCAGAAGGGCGAGATTGCTCTCCTTCATGTCGAGCTTTTCCATGATCTTCTGATCGGGAAGTGATATCTTCAACACGTCGCCGGTCTTGTAAGTGTCCTTCGCCACCAGGATGTTCCTGCCATCATGAAGGTTCAACTGCGTCTTCGCGCCCTTCACCTTCACCTTGTTTATGATCCTGACGAGCTTCCAGGTTGACTGTGACCTCTCGATCTGCGTGAGGACGATCTGTCCCCTGGGGTTGAGCATTACCCTGTAATATGAGTCTAGCTTGGGTATGGATATAACGTCCATAAGGCCCACCGGGTGTTTGTAGCTCACCCTAACGCTGCCGTCCACCTTGATCTCCCTCTGGCCCAGTATCTTCTTCACTTCGGAGGAGGTGTTTCCAAGCTTCAATATGTCCCTCAGGGCAACCATGAGAGGAATTGATAGCTCCTTTGAATGGGGGCCCGGGGACGGCTTCACCGCCCATACCTCGGCCTTCCTCGGTATGGCCCACGACCTGGGGATCGCGTATCTCTTGAGATGTTTTGAATTTTTTGTCATCTAATTTCCTCCTCACTCGTCCGACAGGCTCTTGAACCTCTCCTTTCTAACTACGTCTGACAGGTCGATCTTTGTGACTACGAGATTGGATGGGTCGAACCAGAGGGATACCTCTTTATTGTCCGCCTTCGAGACCAATGCCTT
>JAUVCY010000263.1 GCA_030595585.1 Thermoplasmatota archaeon | reverse complement strand
CGATCTGATGGGTGGGGACTTCTCAAAAACCCTCATAGAGACCACGTCCAATCCATTTGTGGGCCTCTGCATAGGGATCTTCGCAACTGCCGTGATCCAGAGCTCGTCCGCGACGACATCCACCGTGGTCGCCATGGTCGTTGCAAACCCATCGTTCTATCCAAATGCGATCCCGATAATCATAGGTGCGAACATAGGGACCTCCGTGACAAATGTGATAGTTGCCCTGGGCCATATAAGACACAAGGGGGCGTTCAGGAGGGCCTTCGCAGGAGCGCTTGTCCATGACCTCTTCAATATAATCGCCGCATCCCTTATCTTTCCGCTTGAATGGCTGGTGCGGATATTCACTGGAAAAGGGTTCCTGGAGAGGCTGGGCGAGGTGACCGCAACGGCCCTGTTGGGAAGCAAAGGGGCGAAATTCGACCTCATCCACAGGATACTTGACCCCGTACTGGAGCCCATGAAGGAGTACATCATTGGATTCGACCTCCACCCCGAACTGATGCTGCTTATCGTCGGGGTCGTGATACTGTTCATATCACTGACGTTGATCACCAAGGCTGCAAGGAAAACCATCGACGGCAAGGTCCAGCAGATCCTCGATAAGGTGCTGTTTAGAAACGATGCCACCTCCTTCGCCTCGGGGGCCGCGCTCACGTCCTTCGTACAGAGCTCCTCGGTCACGACATCACTGGTGGTGCCGCTTGTTGGCGGGGGGATCCTCACGATCAGGCAGATCTTCCCATATACCCTTGGAGCGAATATCGGCACGACCGTCACCGCCATCCTTGCAGCCCTCGCTTTACTGGAGGGAGGAGGGGGGGTGCCGGTGGAATTGGTGGAAGGGGCCAGGCTCGGCCTGGCGATAGCCTTTGTACACCTCTATTTCAACATCACGGGGATAGTGCTGCTCTATCCTTTCAAGAAGGTGCCGATATATCTGGCACAGAGGCTTTCTCGATACATGTCCAACAACAGGAAGTCGGCGATACTGTTCGTCCTGGTCGTCTTCTTCGGGATCCCGGGTCTTATAATATTTATAGATAGATTGATATTCTAACATGAGGTGAAAAAGATGTTCAAGAACCTGTATGACGCCATCAAGAAGAAGGATATGCTGGACGTCTCCTACGAGATAATGGATAACCTCCACGAGCAGACCTACGAGATGTTCAAGATGGCCTCCAAATGCGCCATATCCGGAGAGGTCCCCGAGGAGGACCTTATCAAGATGGACAAGGAGATCAACTACATGGTCCAGATGATCAGGAAGAACGTCCTTGAGCACTTCTCCCTATCCTCAACTCCCAACCTCCATGCCGGATTGGTGCTTATCTCCCTCATCATCGACTACGAGCGTATCGGAGATTACACCAAGGCCCTGTGCAGGATCAGGAACAACTTCCATTTCAGTGGCGATCTCGATCCCGAGATCAGGGAGAACCTGGAGAAGATGGCAGAGGCCATCCTGAAGATGTTCCCCGAGGCGTACAGCAACATCGAGGAGAGCTACAGCTCCAAAACGCCCAAGATCACCTCCTTCGAGGAGAACCTCAAGGAGGAGCACAGGGAGCTCCGTGAGAACATCCTTCAGGACTATATCGGCAAGAACCAGGCCCTATCGGCCGCCGTTGCCGCATCCCAGCTCAGGAGGATAGCGGGCCACCTGGACAACATAGGTACGGCCGGGACCAGGCCGTTTCCAAAACTTGGGTTCAAACCAGGGGCATCATCCTTTGAAGATTGATCAGATCCCCCACCTGGACCACTCCCTCCTCGCCGTGAGGTGTTCGAACCGGATGAAACCCAGCTTCAGGCGTTCGACCCAGAAGAAGCTGTAGGGTTTTCTGGGCAGCGAATCCGAAAACGTCTGCAGAAACCTTCTGACGTGTTTCGCGTTCTTTTTGGTGATCCCCTTGACCTCGATGTAATGGACCAATCCGGAATGGGTGGGCTTCTCGTCATATACGTTGATCACGAACTCCCCCGGGTCCCGCACCAGGAACTGGAAGACGTAAGATGCCTGGGGGATGGCTATCATTATCATCATCTTGCTAAAATGCCTCTCGCTCCTGTCCCTGTCGTAGGTCCAGCCCAACGCGTCCAGGGCCTCCCTGGCCTTCCTGGAGATCGAGGGGGAATCATAGCATACGGCGGCTCGCCAGGTCCGGGGAGGGTTGGACATCTTATCAACCTGGCCTCGAAATGTGAATGATCATCTCCGGTCCGTGAGCTTGATAAGATGGTAGCCGAACTGCGTCTTGATGGGGGGCGAGACGGCGCCGACCTCCATGGTGAAAACGGCAGCGTCGAACTCGGGGACCATCTGGCCCTTGCGGAAGTATCCCAGGTCCCCGCCCTTTTTACCCGATGGGCACTGCGAGTGCTTTTTAGCCAGGTTCTCAAAGCTCTTTCCGTTCTTGATCTTCTTCTGCAGCGTGAGAGCCTCGCTCTCGGTCCTCACCAGAATGTGACTTGCCTTAACCTGTGTAACCATTTGATCACCGTTTCGGCCGAAGGTTTTCGGCAATGTTATATGTTTTGCACCATCAGATGTCCACATCTTTTCCAATGCCCTCTTCCCTGGCCAGATCATATATGAGCTTGGCCGTGGCCGTATCCTGTATGGCAAGCCCGTTGGACTTGAACAGCGTTATCTGCTCAGGAGAGGCCCTCGCCTTCCTGGATCCCACCACGATCTCGCCCAGCTCGGCATGGATGTGGTCGGGTGTGATGGCGCCCTCGTCCACGGGCATCATGATATCACCGGCCTCGTTCAGGCACGCCTCCCTTGAATCGGCTATCAGCAGGGACCTTTTTATGATCTGGGTGTCCAGCTCCCTCGCCCCGGGCGAGTGGCTGCCGATGCCGTTTATGTGCGCTCCGGCCTTTACCTTTGATCCGTCGAAGATAGGCGTCGGTGACGACGTTGCGGTGCAGATGAGGTCGGCACTTAGAAGCTGGTCCATATCGTCGCAGACCTCTACCGGGATGTCCAGCTTTTCCGACATCTCCTTTGCGAACTTCTCGGCCGCCTCGGGGAACTTATCGTGCACAAGCGCTTTGGATACGTCCCTGACCTCGCACATCGCCCAAAGCTGCATCTTCGCCTGAGCCCCTGCCCCGAAGATGGCCGCCACCTGCTCTTTGTCATCCCTTGTCAGGAACTTCGTTGCCAGTCCGCTGACCGCACCTGTCCTCACGGCGGTGAGGTACCCCCCGTCCATGATGCAGATCACCTCTCCGGTCTTGGGATCCTGCAGGAGGACCTTTCCGATGGTGGTGGGCATGTTGTGGTCCTTGGGGTTGTCCTTGTACACGGTGACGACCTTGCACGCAAGGGCGTTCATCTCCTGTAGATATGCTGGCATGTAGAGCGAGATGCCGCCTGGGGGTTTGATGTTGATCCGGAGCGGCAGGACCGCCGTACCGTTCGCCATCTCGGTAAA
>JAUVCY010000158.1 GCA_030595585.1 Thermoplasmatota archaeon | reverse complement strand
GAGGCCATAGAGAAGGCCTCACCAGGCGACATCATCGTCATAGATGCGGGGTCAAGGCACATCTCCCCCTGGGGCGAGTTGGCCACGTGGTCCTGCAAGGTCCGAGAGATAGCAGGGGTAATACTGGACGGACCCGCCCGTGATATCGATGACATACTCGAGATGGGATTCCCGGTCTTCAGCAGGTCAAAGGCCCCCAACGCAGGGGAGCCAAAAGGGTTCGGGGAGCTCCAGGTGGACGTGGAATGCGGCGGCATAGAGGTCCATCCGGGGGACTGGATAATCGCCGACGATTCCGGCATTATGGTCATCCCGAAAGAGAGGGCGGTGGAGATAGCCAACAGGGCCCTCGATATCAATGAAAGGGAGAGGAGGATCAGGGAGGAGATCAAGAGGGGATCCACCCTTTCCGAGGTCCTTGAACTGGAGAAGTGGGAGAAGAAACAGTAGGGTTAAACGGCTTTCAACACCCTCTCCAGATCGCCGAGCATATCATCCAGCGCCCCCCTGAACACCTGGGGCATGATCACGAAACGGAGGGCTTTGGGACCCTCAATCCTCGATATGAACCACCCGTGCTCCCTCATCCTCTCCTGTACGGATATCGGATCGTGATGATGTACGGCCAGGATGTTCATGACGGGGTCGATAACGGGCTCCATCGACAGCTCCCGGAGCCTCTTTTTAAGGTAAGTGGTCTCATCCATTACGGACCTCACCACCTCCAGATATCCCTCACGTCCCAGATGGGACATGACCGCGTACGCTCCTGCAACGGCCCCGGAGGCCCGCGTACCTGAAAGCGTGTAGGATATCGGCATGGTCAGATAGGGAGAAGGTACGGCCAGGGTCCCCATATCGAGGCCCTGTCTCTTCAAGAGGGCGCCCGATGGTATCGTGGCAAGGCCCATCTTGTGGGGGTCGATCGCCATGGTGGACACCTCATCCACCGAGAAGTCCCATCCATGAAACCTCTCCTCCAACCGTCCCATCTCCTCCAGGAAAGGAAGCACGAAACCACCGAAGGCCGCGTCAACGTGAATGGGCACGTCGGAGACCATCTCCCCTACCCGGCGAATGGGATCCACGGTTCCAAGTTCCGTCGTCCCGGCAACGGTGAACACCATCGCCACATCGTCATCCAGGGACCCCTCGAGATCGTCAAGCGACAGCCTGTGATCGTCATCCAGGCCTATCTTGACCGGCTCCATGTTCATCAGGTTGATGGCCTTGTGGACCGAGAAATGGGCGGACCTGGGGAATATGACCTTCCTCCTGCCGGTGATCTTCTTGGCGATGTACATCGCGGTGATGTTGGCCTCTGTGGCCCCGGAGAGGAAATGGCCGTATGGGTCTGGAAGGTTCACGAGGTTCCCCAGCATCTTGATGACCTCGTTCTCAAGCTCGAGAGTGCCCTCGCAGAGGCCGGGATTCCCCAGATTGGACTCCACGAACCTCATGTGCGCTTCCACTGCGATCGGATGCGGCGAACAGCACATGGAGCCCATGATCCTTCCGGAGGAGAGGTCCACATTCCGGGACATGGCGTCATCCAGGCGTTGAGCCACATCATCCCTGGAAACACCCGTCTTTCTCATGAGTAACGCCCTTCCATGCAGGGACAGTGATAGAGATATTAATAATCTGTTCATACGCCAACGGCCTCCACGGGAAATCTGAAATATGGATGACGCCATACACTTCCTCGACGAGGTGAGTGCGTTATGGAGTTGCTTGGGTCCATTGGCCGTTCAAGGCCGGCCTGTAGAGGTAATATCAAAATGTCGGGAAGGGGCATGTACGTTGACTGCAGTGGCTGCTCGGGGGAGGCCAGGCTCGAAGCGAAAGGATGCTTCAACGGCCTTGCCGAAAGGGTGATTCCTGGATTCTCGGGGGAGATCATCCTGATGGGCCTCACCGATCGGATGTACACGGGAACCGCGGTGGAGGCGCTGGTCGCCATATCGGAGGTCCGTGACGACATCGATACGCTGGAGGGGGGAGGAGGCCTTACCGGCCTCTCGATGAAGGACAGGTCCAGGGCGAAGCGGCTGATCTCCAGCATACGATCGAAGCTGGACCAGGACCCATTTCTGATCACCTGCGGTGAAAAGGAGCTAAGGAAGGATATTTCGTGCATCTCGGGAAAGGGGTCAAAACCGGTCAGGGAGATGCTGGAGAGGGTGGTGGAAGGGGTGGTGAGAACAAGACGCCGCCTGGAAAAAGAGGGCGGGGCGCCTGGGTAGAAGTTATTTACCGGTTCCCTCATATCGGGTCCGGATGTCCGATTACACCGACTCAGAGAACATGGAGGAGATCAGGGTATCGACCACCGATCCCAAGTTCGGAACCCCTCCCGGCGAGAGGACCATATCCCAGCTCCTTGAGCGGGGCGTGGTGATCCTCGACAAGCCCCATGGCCCAACCAGCCATCAGGTGGCGCACTGGCTGAAGGACATACTGAACCTGGAGAAGGCAGGCCATCACGGGACCCTCGACCCCAACACCACAGGGGTCCTCTCGATAGCGCTGAGCCATGGTGTGAAGGCCCTCGAGGCGACCTCGGATGACAGCAAGGAGTACATCGCGGTGATGAAACTCCACAGGGATGTCGATCTGAAGGTGGTGGAGGAGCTGGCGGAGGAGTTCACCGGCGAGATATATCAGATGGTCCCGGTCAGGTCCGCGGTCAAAAGGGGCCTGCGCACCAGGAAGATCCATTACATCAAGGTCCTGGAGAAGGATGGACAGGAGGCCCTCCTCCTGGTGGGATCACAATCTGGCACCTATATCAGAACCCTCATCCACGATATGGGTGAGGTGATGGGCGTGGGTGCGTCCATGTCCGAGCTCAGAAGAACCCGTTCCGGACCGGTCAAGGAGGAGCTTGCCGTCACCCTTCAACAGGTAAAGGATGGCTGGGAGCTGTACAAGAACGGAGGGGACGAGGAGACTCTGAGAAAGGTGATCCACCCATTCGAGATCCTCCTTGGGAACGTGAAGAAGGTGGCGGTGAAGGATTCCACCGTGGATGCGCTGTGCCACGGGGCCATGCTGGGACATCCAGGAGTGGCCGCATGTTCCGGGAACATCCAGCGGGGCGACATGATAGCGATAATGACGCTCAAGGGTGAGGCGGTGGCCCTGGGAACCGCCAAGGCATCCTCAAAGGAGATAATGGTGGGCAGGAACGGGGTGGCAGCATCGGTGGACAGGGTCCTGATGGAGAAGTCCACGTACCCCCGCGCATGGAAATCCCACAAGTAGGGCCGTTTGTATACCCAGGCGCAACGTTTAAATATACTTGCCATTTTTGTTCAGCTTGTAATATATAACCAAAACGCCGATGTTCGGATAAGGTCAAATTAAGGCAATCCAGATAACGATAAATAGTGGACCTGCCTTTATCGGCCTGAACTCGGTAATATGAGGTGGAATATCATGAAGGAATCACATCGAGGTATCAGGGTTGGAGTATTCATCGCACTGCTGTTCATAATGGGCAGCCTTCTGGTGTATCTGCCGGAGGATAACGAGGTTGAGGCTGTGGGGAGCCCTGTTGTTTCCATCAGGCTTGCACAACAGAAGATGACGGCATATGTCGCACCTGGTATGGATGGGATCGTGACCTTCACGGGAACGGTCACTGCCATAGCCCCATGGTCCCCCAGCGTTCAGCAGCTGCTCGTCTTCCTCATTGCAGATGCAAGCGGATGGGCCGTAACCAATCCACCCGCACTTCCCTTTACGAAAGGGCAGACCGAGAGGGATTTCGCGGTAACCGTTCAGGTTCCCCCGGAGACATCCCATATGCTTCAGGGAACGCTTCAGATAGCTGCGAAGTGGAGATACAGCCCCGGATCTACCCAGGGAAATGTGGAACCGGTTTCCGCCATCATCTACGTCGCCCAGTACTACCAGTTCTCGGTCGGCTGTGAGAAACCCTACATGCAGGTCGGCCCCGGACAGTCCCTCGGCTTCAAGCTGAGGCTGATCAACGAGGGTAACGCCAACGATAAGCTCAGGGTCGAGGTGACAAACCTCAAGGACCTCAACGACAAGGGCTGGACCGTTCAGCTATCCCAGGATAAGTTCCAGGTCCCCGAGAAGCAGGAGAGGGTCCTTCAGATCTCCATAACCACCCCTGTGGAGTGGAATGCATGGAAGAACGACGTGGACACCATCCAGCTCAGGATCGTATCCTCACAGGCCGAATCCACCGGAGCGATATCTGATATCTCCGATTATTCGCTGTACATACGCCAAAGAGGTGTATCCGTTCCAGGATTCGAGCCTACATTTGCTATCATGGCCCTTGCGGGCCTTGCGGCGCTCTTCTACGGAAGAAGAAAGAGGGGATGAGAACTCCCCTCTTTCCTCTAATTTTTTTTTCTTATGTCCGGTATCATCGAGGTAGCTGATGTGCGGCCAGAACGCAGGATAGTATCATGATCTTGTTCTGGACCATATTTTAAATGTCAGCTGTTTCATATCCACCACGGGGACCCACATGGATGAAGGATGCGATGAGACAAGGACCTCGAATGAGCTGGTGAGGGCTGCCGAGGTCGCCGTCAGGGATGTTCTGAAGGTCAAGAAAGGCGAGCAGGTACTTATCATCACAAACCCAGATCTGGACGTGAGCGGGATCAGCCACGCCCTTTTCAGGGCCGTTCAGAAGTTCGAGGGTGATCCCTCCATGGTAGTACAGCCCGTCAGGGGACAGCTGGATTTCGCCTCCGATGACGCAATGGCCGCGATAAGGACGGACCCGGACGTGATCCTCTCGATATCCAAAGAGAAGCTGGGAAAGGACGAGGAGGCCATCAGGAACCCGATCGTCGTGGGAGATAACTCCTACGACCACTACTTCCACTACCTTCTGAGGGAGAAGAAGTGCAGGAGCTTCTGGTCACCTTCTGTTACCCTCGACATATTCGAAAGGTGCGTGGATATAGACTACACCAGGCTCCAGGATGATTGTGCAAGGGTAAAGAGCCTGCTGGACCGCGGGACAAGCGTCAGGATCACCGCCCCATCCGGCACGGATATTGAGATAGGCATCCAGGAGAGGATCACAAAGAGCGATGACGGCGATTTCACCGAGCCAGGGAAGGGGGGTAACATACCAGCGGGTGAGGCTTTCATCTCCCCCCAGCTGGGGACCTCCAAAGGGACCATCGCCTTCGACGGCTCTATAGCCTCCGACAGCGGTATAATAATCATCG
>JAUVCY010000243.1 GCA_030595585.1 Thermoplasmatota archaeon | reverse complement strand
CTCGACCCAAATTTTCTCCCATGGGGAAAACCTCAGATAGCCGCCAGACGTTGTTCCAAAGAGATATCGAATACTTGGAGAGATAAAATGAAACAGTGGTATGAAACACTATTTGAGAATTATGGAGAGAAGTACGATAATGAGAGTTTTGCACAGGGAACCATGGGCGAGTGCGACTTCATTGAAAAAGAGATGGATCATAACAGGTCGTTGAAGATGATCGATATCGAATGTGGAACAGGCAGACATTCCATCGAATTGACAAGGAGAGGGTACAGGGTCACAGGGATCGACCTGTCAGGATCACTGCTGGATAGGGCAAGAGAAAAAGCAGAAGCCCAGAAGCTGAAGGTAGAGTTTCAGGAACATGATGCAAGGAGATTGCCATTTGAGAATGAATTCGACCTGGCGATCATGATCTGTGAAGGGTCATTTCCCCTTATGGAAACAGATGATATGAACCATGAGATCTTGAAGAACATTTCAAGGGCATTGAAGGACCCTGGTAAGCTGATCTTCACAACGCTTAATGGATTGTTTCCGCTGTATCACTCGGTTGAGGAATTCTGCGCATCGGGGGAGGAGGGAAACGCGACCTACCGAAACAATACGTTCGATCTGATGACCTTCCGGGACCACAATATCACAACAGTGGAAGATGATCTTGGGAATAAAAAAGAGTTGAAGTGCAACGAAAGATATTACGTTCCATCCGAGATCACGTGGTTATTGAAAACGGCCGGCTTCAAGAAGATCGATATCTATGGTGCAAAGCTTGGGGCCTTCTCAAGAAATGAGAGGCTAACAACGGAAGATTTTGAGATGCTGGTCATCGCTGAAAAATGAGGTCTCCATTGCACAACATTGACGATGGAATGATAAATTCAATATTCGTCATTACTCCGGAACTCGGCCACACTGCGTTTTCCCTTCGTCATCATCACACTTCTTCTTTAACGACATTAGATCCGCTCGCTCCCCAATATCAGGAAAACGCGATTATAAAGCATGTTTTTATCTGTTGAGGCCATCCGGTATTTAACGGGGTTTTGAAATTGGATGGTCCGGAAAAACAGGATTATTGGGACGATATATTTCGCTCCATAAACAAGAGTGAATATTATGATAAAAACCTGAGTTCCGAAGTGCTCGATCTTGTCAAGTTGATCAAGACCGGAAACGCTGTTCTCGACCTGGGATGTGGAATGGGCAGGTTCGACATCTACCTAAGCGAGAGGGGATTTGATGTCACTGCAATAGATATATCAGAGACGGCAGTGAAGTGCATAAATTCAGAGTGCAGGAAAAGATCCATTTCCATCAACGTGAAACAACAGGACCTTTGTGATTTCCAATTCGACCGTAAGTACGACCTGATCCTCGCACATGGATCACTGCAATTTTTACCCCGTTCCTGTTGGACCAGGTTGATAGGTGATATGAAAGATAACACCAATGTCGGGGGCCTGAACTACGTCGTTGTTTTTAGCGATATGATCCCCACGCCCCCGGACATGGAAGATCTCATGGGGGACCTGTTCAGGGAGGGGGAGCTCTTCGAGATCTATGAGGATTGGGAGATATTGGTTCAGGAGAGCTTCGTCAAGGAGGACGAACATCCAGGGAACATCAGACATCAACACCCGATCAACAAATTGATCGCCCGCAAGAAGTGATCCGGATCAGGTTAGATCTGATGATCTGTCCGATCTCCTCTCCTTGTAGGATCTGTCCATCACTGGGCAGACGCCTTCGACCCGACATCAAACCTGGATGCCACTATGAGCATCACGATCCAGATCGAGACGCAGGCCACCAGCATCGCCGTGCCTATGGTCGCGATCTCCTGCAGCATCATCGTCGTATCCGCTGCGGTTCCCATCGCGGATAGGAAAGGGAAATACGGGACTATCTCCTGGTGGGCCACATGCTCCAAGGATAGGCCCAGAACCCCCCCCCACAGCAGCATGTTCAGCCAGTTGATATGATACTTCGCAGGTACCTTTTTCCTAAATGCGGTCGTAATTATCGCCACGGACATTGCCAGTAGAAAACATGCCATCTCTTTCACCCCTTCAACATATTCTTCTTTCTATTCGATATACCCACAAATATTCCCCAGATCGCAAGGACTGGCAGCAACATCAACAGCCCAAGAACGACCCCGTTGGAAATGAGCCCATCCGTCTCCATCTCGAGGAACATCCCTCCCTCGTAACCCAGGATGTGATCGACAAGGATCATGATCCCAAGCCCCCACAGCATTATCGTGAGAACCTCAAGCCTGAGCTTGTTCTTCGGAAAGACAAATAATATCACCGTTACTGCTATCGCCGCCAGGAGGGTAGTTATCAGCCACATATGGGTCACCGTAACACGAATTGCTCTTTCGTGCTACTTGAACGAAGGAATGGTATTTAGTTATTTCGAAACCACCCATTTCCAATACCAATTAATACTGGGCGATCAAAAAATAAATTCATGAAGGAAATGTGAGATCACATCCATTATAACCTTCTGAAATGGTCAGGTTTGAAACGACCATCTTTCAGGTAGCCCGCGATCTGGGAGAGTATCCTCTCCTTATCCCCTGGGAGTGTTCCACCAATGGGGGCGTAATTGGAGGCGTGGTTGGCCCTGAAGACGCAGTTGGTCGCATCGAAGTTCTCAACAACGGTCCTGATCTCCTTGAGGGCCTCCTCAGGTGAGATGAGCGTCATCCTCCCCTCCTCCACCTCCCTGACGATCTCCGCACCAGGTTCCAGCATCAGGGTCAGGGCCGCCGCGTAATCGGGGTCCTGCCCCGTAAGGACCCTCCCCGTCTCCACAGCGTGTTCCTCCGAAAGCTCCTTTCCTCCAAGGCCCAGGATGAATATGGAGGAGAAGGTCATCCCCGCCTTCTTGATCTTCCCTGCGGCCTCTATCATCATCTCCGGAGTTGCGCCCTTCTTCACCCTTTTCAATATCTCGGCGCTTCCCGATTCCAGCCCGAAATAAACCATGGAGAGGCCCGCTGCAGAGAGTCTGTTCAGCTCCTCTTGAGTCTTCTTGTTAATATCCACGGGGCCTCCGTAGATCGACACCCTCTCCAGGCTGTGGAACCTTGAGTAGAGAAGCTTGAGGACCCTCTCCAGCTCGTCGGCATCCATACACAGGGCGTTCCCATCCGCAAGAAATATCCTTTTGGCGTCCCCCCAGACGGGGAGCACCTTCTCCACGTCCGATCGGATCTGGTCGAAGGTCTTGACCCGAAACTCCTTTCCAGCGAACGCCGTGCAGAACGTGCATCCGTCCCAGGAACATCCTATCGTCGCCTGGAGGATCAGACTGTACGCCTCCGATGGGGGCCGAAAGATGTTTCCCTCGTAGATATCCGGGAACATGCATGGACATCGCTCACATCGATTAATACCTATTTCGTTGTATTCGACCCCTCAGTGTGAGGAACCTTATAAGAAGATTTAAGGAAAAAAGATGTATACCCCGAATTGAATCGATTTCGGAGACGTGACCATGGGAGATAGATCTGAGGATAACAAACTGATCGAGGAGCTGGGACAGAAGAAGTTCGCGGATCTCACCTACATGCACCGTCGCGACATGTGGGCCGTTGACGGACTATACTACCTCGGCATCGAGGAGAGGTTCGGGACCGAGGCCGCCACGGAGATAGATGCAGACGTCTGGAGGGTCATGGGGAAGATCGAGGCCAGAAAGCTCAAGAAACTGCTCGAGCTAACCGGGAATGACATCGAGACCATGATCAAGGCCCTGAGATACTCCGGATGGACCATGGACCT
>JAUVCY010000264.1 GCA_030595585.1 Thermoplasmatota archaeon | reverse complement strand
TCTCCTCGTGGGCGATGACGATGCGGTCCCCCTGTTTGTACTTCTTGTTGGTGTTCCAGTCGGTGAATTTCGATATCACACGATAGGCAACGGCCTCCGCTATGTGGGATGATTCGAACTTCCCCCTCGCCTGGGAATAGGTCCCGTTGAACGTCCTCAGCCTGCCGTCCCGAAGCTCCCCGACCTTGTTGCAAACGTTGTCCAGGAAATATCGGTCGTGGGTCACAACTAGTATCGTGCCGGGGTATTCGGACAGGGCGGATTCGACCGCCTGCCTTGAGGCCACGTCAAGGTAGTTGGTGGGCTCGTCCAGTATCAGCAGGTTTCTCCTCCTTGCTATGAGGAGGGCCATGGCCACCCTGGCCCTCTCCCCTCCCGATAGCGTGGAGATGGGCCTCTCCACACAATCCCCTCTGAGGAGGAACCTGGCCAGGAGCCTCCTGACCTTCAGCTTCTCATCCTTTCCCAGCGCCTCCATGATCTGCTCCTCGGCGGTGAGCTCCTCATCAAGCGTCTGGTGTCCCTGCGCGAAGTAGCCCATATCGGCTCCGGGGGATATCCAGAGGTCTCCTTTCGAGGGTATCTCCCCTATCAGCGCCTGTATCAACGTCGTTTTTCCCGCCCCGTTGGGGCCGTAGATGCCCAGCTTATCCCCGACCTCGAGGTCCACCTCAACATCGCTGAAAATGTTGCGCTCCCCCCTGTCCACTCTGAGGTCCTTGGCCATGATCACGTTCTTTCCATGCTTGTTTCCGCTCTCCATCTTCACTCCCAGTTCCGCCGCCTCATGCGGCCTCTTCACAAGCGATGTCTTGTCCAGGAGCTTCTCCCTGGTCTTGATCTCGGTGGAATACTTGTTCCTCCTCTTGAGCGTCTCGATTATTCGGGCCTGGCGGTCCCTCTCTATCCGGTTCCGGTCCCACTCCTTGAGCCTGCGCTCCACCTCTATATCCTTCTTCTCGATATAGGCGGAGTAATTTCCCTGAAAGGACCTTGTCACGCCCTCCTCCAGTTCCAGGACCCTTTTAACCACCCGGTCCATGAAGTACCTGTCGTGTGAGATCACCACAAGACCCCCTTGATAGCTCTCCAGATACTCCTCCAGCCACTCACACGTCTCTATGTCGAGATGGCTGGTGGGCTCGTCCATGAATAGGATGTCAGACTCCTCCGCCTGTACGAGGACCCTTGCCAGCATCACCTTGGTGTACTCCCCTCCGCTGAGCTCTCCGATGGGCCGATCGAAGAACGACTCGCCAAGGCCGACCTTTTCGATCGCCTCCACGGACCGGCTGCTCACCTCGTGTCCTCCGGAGGTTCTGAACTCCTCCTGGAGCCTTGAATACTCCTCTCCAAGTGTTGTCCAGTTCGTATCCCCATCGGGCTGTGCCATCTGTTTCTCAATATCCGAAATTCTGCCGCTCAGGTTGGAGAGCCTTCCATAAGGCGTCCCCACCGTCCTGGATACGGTCCAGGAGCGGTCGATGTTGGGAAACTGGGGGAGGTATCCTATCCTGTCCGTCCTCAGCCTGATATCGCCCGTATCTGCCTTCAGCTGTCCCATGAGGATCTTGATGAAAGTGGTCTTTCCAACCCCATTTCTCCCCACCAAGGCTATCCTGTCCCCGCTGTCAACTTGTATAGAGGCGGACCTCAAAACATCGTTGGGCCCAAACGACCTGGATACACCTTCCGCCCGGAGAAGCATGTGGGCCGATAATGGACATTGATTAAATGGTTTGCCTACTCCTCGTCGAAATCCTCCTCGTCTTCCTCCTCCTCGAAATCGTAATCCTCATCCCCCTCCTCCTCTTCGAAATCCCATTCGGTCTTCTCCCCCCTCTTTTTCATGACGTAAACCCCTATTCCGATGATACCCCCTCCAACCATCCCGACAATAATGGGTACCAGGGGCAGCTCGGTCTTCCTGGGCTCATCATCTGTGGGGTCATCCACATCCTCCACGATCTCCCGAAGGAAGATATCTTCCAGCGCCATCCCACTTCCATTTCCGGTGGTGAAGTTCAGACTGTGCTCGAAGAACCCTTCCAGGTTGATGTAGATGTCATACGTCCCCGGCTCCGCTGTGAAGTTGTAGTATCCGTTCTCATCCGTGTGGGTGATATTGATCCCCTCCAGTATGACCGGTACCCCCACCAACGGCTCCCCGTTCTCATCCAGGACCCTTCCCGTGATGTGATAATATATCGTGATATTCCCGGTCTGGTTATCCTCTGGAAGTATGGTGAAGTTCCAGGTGAGGGGGTCCATGGCATTCCCGGCCCTGTCACGGCATGTGACCGTGAGGTTGTATGTCTGACCTCTGGTAAACCAACTTATATTTAAGAGGAAACTGTCTCCAGGTTGTCCTATGAAGATGCCTCCTCTCATCATTTTAGGTTCGTGGAAGATGACCAGATCGCGAACCTCCTCGGAGAAATATATCTCTATCCACAGATACGGGTCCATCTCCACTTCGCCAATAGGCCAGTAATTAACGATCGTGGGAGCGATCAGGTCCACGGTGATATTGAAGGTCTTCTCGTCGTACAGGCCCACCTCATCGTACGCCCGCACGAGGACAACGTGAGTTCCATGGACCAGGTCCGCAACGGTGTGGTTGTCGACCAGGCCCACCTCGACCCAGGCGCCGTCATCCACCTTGATCCAGTAGGCGGCCACGCCCGAGGCCGCGTCCACCCCTTCCCAATGGACCGTCGCCGATGTGGTGTTGATAAGGAGAAGCGCCGTGGTGTTCAGGAGCGTCAGCGTCGGTCTGGTCGTGTCCACGATAACCTCCGTCACATTGGAGAGATGCCAGCCAAGGGCCGTCATCATCCTGACCTGGATAGTATGGAGGCCGTCGTTCAACCCGACGACCTGGTAGGAGGTGTCCCCTGCCACGTTCACCCAATCCCCGGAATCCACCATCACCTCATATTCCAGGATCGGGAGGCCAAAGCCCTCTCCCGACCAGATAACGGCGATATCGCTAGAGTTGAGGAAGCTCCCGTTGAGGGGGGCATCTATCACCGTAGCGGGCTCGCTCGGAGGCAACAGGGAGGCCGTCATGAGATATTCGCTCCTTATCGACTCCCCTGCGCTGTTGTAGGCCTTCACATAATAATAGCGATCCTGGCCCACAGCTCCAGTGTCGTCCACGATAGTCAGGGTATCCGCATCCACATCGCCGATAAAATCCGGAGGCCAGTAGGATATCAGGTCATCCCGCCTGAACACCATATATCCATCCACGCCGTTGCCGTCATAGTAAGGTGGTGACCATCCGATGATGACCTTTCCCACCTCAGGTACGGAGTACGGATCCTGCGGTGAGGAAGGTATGAAATATGGGCACTCGGGCATATTCACAAGCGGAAATTCATCGGTTATAGGGTCGGCCGGGTCGAT
>JAUVCY010000207.1 GCA_030595585.1 Thermoplasmatota archaeon | reverse complement strand
GAAAAGGAGTACGGACCCGTCGTCGAGAACGCTCCACTGTGGGACGTCGTACCAGTAGTAGCCGTAGCGGTCGCCGGATGTCAGGTCCCTGACAAAGGCGGTGTGCTCCACCACCGACAGGGGGTCGGTGACGTCGTATGCGTATATCTCCATTGTGGAGTTCCCATCCTCCGAGGGCCTGATGCCCCTTATCAGGACCATCGTTCCCCTGACCTCTATGTTCTCCTGAAGCAATCCCTCGGGACCGAACTCGCCCACCACGGTGCCTGGATCGTCCAGCGATGCTATGGTGACCCTGGCGCCTGACGATCCCCAGAGGGGAAGTTTGCAGGTGATCAGATGGCCATCCACGGCCATGATCTCCACGACGTTCGAGACGAGGTCCAGAGACGCCCTGATCAAGGGGTCATCTGGATCCGAGGGGTCTATGGTCTGGACCGCCCTCTCGGATGTGGTGATGATGGTCCCATCCACCATCCTCGTCCTCTGGATGGGGTAGGATCCCTCGATGGTTCCCCTCACATCCAGGGTGCCATCCTCGAGGTCGAAGGATATCAGCTGTACTCCGTATGTGTCGCTGTCCCATCTCTCCCAGGTGTACGAGCTGAAGGGGATCAGGATGAGGTTCTCATCATCCAGTATCGTCAGGGCCTTATCGTCCCAGTTCGCCTCCGAATAGGTGTATCCTTCACCGATAATGACCCTGTCTGTCATAATTGCATTGTATGGGTCCGTCACATCGAAGAGGCTCACCGCCACCTTCATCTGATCTCCAGTATCGTCCACGCCGATGGCGATGATCTTGTACCCTCTGACCTCCATGTGCTCCACCCAGCCCGGGATCTCCAGTACGTCGCAGAGCTTTGGGTCCGATGGGTCCGAGAGGTCCAGGACATCCAGGGGGTCGACGGAATATGGAAGGTGTATCGTGTAGGCCCTGTCCCCGGCGAAGCGCGTTGCCATGAGGCTCCCCGCATCGTCTATCAGCAGGTCCCCCTTGATCTCAAGGTCGCTGGTGTCCTTGCAGTCGATCACGTGCAGCCTGGAGACCCACAGTGGGTCCTGTGGGATCTGGGTCACCACCCTGAGCATTCCCTCGAAGAAATCCATCTGGTACCTGTCCCGAAGCTGCCCATTGATGGTTATGCTGTCCTTGACCTTTATGTCCCCTTTCGGGTCCGATATGTCCACGTATTTTATCGTTGTCGTATATGTGGGCCATCGGTCACCGTTATAATCGTAGTGGTTTCCCGAGACGAAGATCGCCCTGTTGGTCACGTGTATGTTCTCGGAACGCTCCTCGAAGGCCTCCCTGTCCACCTCCCCCACGTTCTCGGGATCGGAGAACCCGATGGATACGATCTCGGTCCCCTTGTAAGGCTCCTCGTTGGATGTTTCGTCCGAGTCCACGTTGGATGGTTCATCGGAGCTGGCCGAACCTTGAGCAACCTCACTGTCGTCCATTATAACCATCTCCTCGGTATCCCTCACATCGGTATCCATCACGGAGACGGCATCTCCATCCAGATATTGGTAATAGTCCTCCCTGTAGGATACGACGTACAGGACCTCGCCGACCCTCCTGCTGTCCACGGGGTATCCGTTGATATCCACCATCTGAACCACCCTCGGGGCGGATGTATCGGTGAGATCGACTATGTAAAGTGTCCCGCTGTTCCAGTCGCCGTACGTCTCCCCCTCTCCGGGCGTACCGGATACTATCACAAATGCCAGGAAGTCGACCACGTACATGCTGACAGGGTTCCCGATGATGGGAAGCCTTGACTCGATCGTTGGGTCATCAGGGTCCTCGATGTCCACGATGACGAAACCCCTGTAGCTGTTGAGAAGAAAGAGCCTGTCGCCGACGATCTTGATGATATCTGATTCCTCCACCTCCCGCTCCTTGGATCCGCTTTCACCATCCTCTTGAAGTGACGCTTCATCATCGGTCTCCTTATCCGAGGAGGGCACGGCTACTCCATCCCCCTCATCCCTGGCACCTCCGTAGAGGTTCTCTCCCACTTCGGGCTCGGGAAGTGTGTCAATGAAGTCCAGCTCCCCACCGTCAACCCATCTCGCGTCAACATCGGGTGTCTCCAGATCTATTGTCGGAGCGTATTCCAGATATGTTGTCCACCTCTCTCTCACCTCCTCGTCCATTGCGGCATCGCCCACCGCACCACTCAGGTCGATCTCATCCCCCTGATCGCTCCCATCGTCGCTCAGGTTCATGATAACCACTCCAAGTATGGAGAAGGCCAGCAGCGCCGCAAGGGCCGCCACGAAGAGCTGATGGCCGATGTGTCTCTCTTTTCTACCACTCGATTCCTTCTGGGTCCTTTCCGACATCTTCATCACCTCGGGTAAGCATCAACAGGGGTATTCTACTTCTCATTAATTTCGAAGGAGTTCCCTGCTGTTCAACAGAGTATCCACTGGTCTATATAAATGGAAGATGGAACACTCCGGTAACAGATATAAAAAGCTTGTTCATGGTTGAAACCGAGAATGCGAGGTGGAGCTCATATGGATCTGGCCGTTTACAGCCTAACTTTGACATATGAGTTCAGTTTAATGTCAAAGTTGGGTTACAGACCAAAATGATTTATACACACCAGCGATTGATTGGCCCTGCTATCTCCGTTCTGTGGGAGGAATGAACCTGGAAGTTTCAAAGGAGGACGTACCACCAGCTGCCGGGAAGTGGCCGAAGGGCAGGCACAGCATGGTCCTCGCCCTTCTGGTGCTCCTCATATCCTCGGTCCCCAGGTTCCTGCTTCTTGAGCGTGATATCTTTCCCAACGGAGTTGACGAGGGCGTCCAGATCATGGCGGGCAGGATGTGGGCGGAGGGCTTCACTTTGTACGATCAGATCAACACCGTTCAGGGGCCTGTCATGCTCGGCGTCTACGGCCTCGTGGACGGGGACCCGATCATGTTCAGATACCTCTCGGCCGTATCCTCGCTGATCATCCTGGGGCTTGTCATGTACCTCGCCTACAAACTTGGTGGGCGGATCACGATGCTCCTGGCCGGCGTCTTTCTCTCCATGGACCTGATGTTCCTCCACGAATCGAGGCTCGCCTCCCTCGATATGTACTGCCTTCTGGCCATCTCGCTCGGCGTGGCCTCGATAATGGTCTACAGGAGGAATGGAAGATGGCCCTACGCTCTCGCCTCGGGGGGCCTGCTTGGGTTGGCCAGCATGGTTAAGCTCTACGCTGTTGTAGCTGCGGGGATGGTGTTCCTGATAATAGTTCTCGACCTTATATCGACCAGGGTGAGATCCGGCGATCGTGATCTTGGCCGTTTCCTTCCTGAACGCGTCAACGACGGAGGAAGGATCGGCCACATCATTGCTTACAGCGTCGCGGGAACGGCAGTGGCTATCACCGTCCTGTTGATATTTGGGCCAGCGACGGTGATCGAGGGGATACTCCTGAACCAGATGGGCAGGCCCGTGGACCCCATCGGGAACAAGGTCCTCTACCTCGCCGTTTTCCTCGGTGCCAATCTGATCGCACTCCCGTTCTTTGTCATGGGGATCTCGAGGGCCTACAGAAGTGAGGCCGGGGTGGTGTTGATCATATCAATGGTTTTTCTCATATTCATGCTGTTCCAGGCAAAGACCTGGCCTCACCACTTTCTTTACCTCTCCCCTGCCCTGGCGCTATCCGCGGGAATGGGGGGGACGCTGTTATCCCGAAGGTTGTCCAGGAGGCTTCCCTCGAGCAACGGGAGCACTACCGTTCCCGCGGTCATTCTGGTCATATCGCTCCTTGTGATCGGCGGCTTCTCCTACGCGGTCGTGGCGAGGGGCCACCCCGTGGAATATCGGGTGGCGGACATGGTGAGGTCCCTCACGGACGAGGGCGACTACGTCCTCTCGGGCAACCCGAGGATCCCCGTACTTGCAGACAGGCCTACCCCCCCTTCGATAGTGAACGTTGCGATCGTGCAGTCCCCTCCCCTTACGGATGAGTTCCTCAATGAGACCGTTCTGGAATACGACGTCAAGGTGATCGTTATAGCGTATCATCTGGAGGAGTTCGACGGCTTCATAACTTTCGTCGATGAGAACTACGACCTGAGGGCCACGTTCCACGATACGCATCTCCCCTTCGAGCAGGATGAACGCATCTACAGGGTCTACGTTATCAAACCGTGAGGGAGTTCCATCGACCCGCCTGGATCGGCAGAGGCGGGAATTGAACCGATGGAATATATTGGTCGGGAAACCAAAAGATATTACATCTCCGTAATCGCTTATACTGGAAATGGGGTTTGTTCTTGATCGCACCGGCTCGCCTGCAT